>NZ_JBBKBU010000018.1:0-46791 GCF_037892835.1 Peptoniphilus sp. HCN-40583 | reverse complement strand
AGCGGCCGAAGCCGCTCATTTTATTTGTATTCAACTTTGTATTTCTTTTCCAGTTCGGCCACTTTTTCCAGGTAGCGTTCTTGTTGTTTTTGGCGGGTCAGTTCCATTTGAATTTCACCGCGCACTTCGTCGAAGCTCTTTTCTTCTTCCGGATTGCCTTCGATGCGCTTAATGATGTGGTAGCCGAATTGAGTCTTCACGGGATCGGAAATTTCGCCGTCTTTCATGCCGAAGACTTTTTCGTCGAATTCCGGCACCATTTGTCCGCGAGCGAAGGAGCCTAAGTCCCCGCCGTTTTGATTGGAGGGGCAAGTGGAGTGTTCTTTCGCCAGTTCACCGAAGTCAGCGCCTTCGCGGGCTTGCTTGGCGAGATCGGCGGCATTGGCTTCCTCGTCGACTAAAATGTGTGCGGCGTGAACGGATTCAGGCTTCTTGAAGAATTGCTTGTTTTCTTCGTAGAATTTCTTCATGTCTTCTTCCGTGGCTTCCACGCCTTCGATGGTCTTGCTGAAGTTATAGGATTTTAAAAGGGACTTCTTCGTGTCCGCAAAGACCTTTTTAAACTCTTCGTCTTCGTCCATCTTCTTGTCCAATGCATCCAACAGCAAAAGCTCTTGGCGTACCAATTCGTCTAAAATGTGTTTTTTGCCTTCGTCCCCCTGGAATTGGATGGCCATTTGGGGATTCATGCTCTTTAAATAGGCATCGACATCGGATTCGTGAATATCTACATTGCCGATGGACGCCAATACTTTATTTGCTTCTGTCATTAAATTACCTCCTAATGATCGTGGCTATTTGCCTTTTACTGCTCTTTATCATAACAATCCCCTGTGTTTCCGTCAAGATTGTCGCGGTTCTCTTAAATGCGAAAGCTATGGTATAATGAAATACGTACGCAATTTATTTGAACGGGAGAAGAAACTAAGCGCCAGCACCTTTTAGGTGGACGAGGGATGAAGTGATCGAATTTTCGGCGGATGCTTCATAGGTCTGCAACCTGAGTATTGTACAAAACCCGGAGCAATCTCGGCACAAAATCAATACGGCAGCTCCCGAGATTAGGAGGATATTATGTGTGGAATTGTTGCCTTTAACGGCAAGGAAAATGCTGAAGAGCGCATTCTTCAGGGACTTGAAAAATTAGAATACCGCGGCTACGACAGCGCCGGCATCGCCATGATCGACCACGGTTTATTAAAAGTAACAAAGGCCGCCGGCCGTTTGGAAGCGCTAGAAGAAAAGCTTCGCGCCCATCCCCTGGAGGGGCACAACGGCATCGGCCATACCCGTTGGGCCACCCACGGCGTGCCCAGCGAGACCAATGCCCACCCCCACGTGTCCTGCGACCACAAAGTGGCCGTGGTACACAACGGCATCATCGAAAACTTCCAGGCCATTAAAAACCGCCTCATGGAAGAAGGCTTTACCTTCTATTCCGAAACGGATACGGAAGTGGTGGCCAATTTAATCGCATCGAAGCTTCACGGCGATTTAAAAGCCGCTGTGGAAGAAGCCACGAAAGAACTTCGCGGCACTTTCAGCCTGGCCGTCCTCTCCCCCGACGATCCTGAAACGTTAATCGTTACCCGCAGAGAATCGCCCTTGATTTTGGGTATCGCCGACGACGGCATTTTCGCCGCATCGGATATCCCCGCCCTCTTGGCCTACACGCGGGACGTCATCTATTTAGACAACGACGACCTTGTAGTCATCGAAAATGGCAAGTACACCATCTACAACAACGGCAAGGTCATCGACAAGGAAATCAAAACCGTGGAATGGAGCATGGAAAGCGCCGGCAAAGAAGGTTTCGACCACTACATGATGAAAGAAATCTTCGAACAGCCCAAGGCCATTCGCGACTGTTTGCTTCGCAAAGTAAAAGACGGCTTCGTAAGCTTCGGCGACCAATCCTTTACGAAAGATGAAATCGAAGCCTTCGACCACGTTTTTATGATCGCCTGCGGCACGGCCTTCCACGCCTCCGAAGTGGGCAAACGCGCCTTGGAAGATGCCATGCAAAAAGAAATTACGGCGGAAATCGCATCGGAATTCCGCTACAACATGCCTTTCTTAAACGAAAACAGTTTGCTCATCGTCGTGAGCCAATCCGGCGAAACCGGCGACACCTTGGCCGTGCTTCGTGAAGCGAAACAACGGGGCGCGAAGGTCCTCGCCATTACCAATGTGCTGGGCTCTTCCATCGACCGTGAAAGCGACAAGGTCATTTACTGCGACGCCGGCCCGGAAATTTCCGTGGCCAGCACCAAGGCCTACTCCACTCAGCTCTTGAGTCTCTATCTTTTGGCTCTGGACTTCGGCTACAAGCTGGGTACCTACGACGAAGAAGCGGTGAAGGTTGCCATCGAAGAGCTCTCCGGCGTTCCGGAAAAAATCGAATCCATTTTAGAGCATGTAGATGATTTGGATCCCATTGCCAATCGCCTCGCCTCGCACCGGGCCATCTTCTACTTGGGCCGCGGCATCGACTATTTAAGCGCCAAGGAAGGCGCCTTGAAACTCAAGGAAATCTCCTACATCCACGCCCAATCCATGCCCGCCGGCGAATTAAAACACGGCAGTATCGCTTTGGTGGAAGAGGGAATTCCCATCGTCACCATTATCACCCAATCCCTTCTCGTGGAAAAAAGCATTTCCAATATTAAAGAAGTGAAAGCCAGAGGCGCCTACAACATCGTCATCACCGACGATGTGAGCGCCCACATCGACGAAGTGGCCGACGACTTGATTCGCATCCCCGCCATTTCCGATCTCTACGCCCCCATTCTCGCCGTCTTGCCCCAACAAATCCTCGCCTACAAAGTGAGCGTCCTTTTGGGCAACGACGTGGATAAGCCGAGAAACCTGGCGAAATCCGTCACCGTCGAATAAAAATAACCAATCGGCATAAGGCTCCTTGTGCCGATTTTTTCATGGAAAAAGGACTTCCCAACCTGAGAAGTCCTTTTTTGAGCGCAATTCAATTTAAATCTTCAACGAATACTTGCTTTAAACCCTTTCTTATGGAAAAGCTGATCCCGATGCCCATGACGACGAAGACCAAAGCAATAGGCAGATAGTTCGTCGTGAGGAAAAGATTTTTCGCGGCGAAAGCAATGGCGAATTTGCTCCTCGCCGATCGCCCTAAGATGACCACGGGAAGCAAGATACCGTAAAGGACAAGTAGCCGCAAAAAGAGCATGCCGCCTTCTCTGTAAACCATGGATTTCATTTGCCTTTGAGTCATGCCCGCCGTCATAAGCAGTTGAAACTCCCTCTTTCTCGCCCGCAGGTTGCCAATGAAACTATTGTAAGCATTGGTCAAAGCAATGAGGATGAGAATCCCTTGAATGCCTCCGTTCAGTACGCGTACATTCCTCTCCGCCTCATTATCCAAAGCCCGACTCATGGCTTGAGTTAAGGTGGAGTGGTCGGTCTTCGGAATATAAGAGGCGATGACTTTCTCGAAATCTTCGGATACTTTGTCCACGTTTTTGTCCGCTCGCATTTTTATATTGTAGTAGTTGACCGGATCCGACGGATCGTGTCCTTCCTTTTGGAAAAACGCCTCCATGGTGGACTGTCGCGTAAACAAGGACACTTCTCGGGCCGTCATGGGCTCGATGGCGTATGGCATCTCGTCGATCACGCCGCCGATGCCGATGGCCATCACTTTGCCCTCCGCGGCGTAGCGCAGCTTCACGGCCCCGCTTTTATCAGTGACGGGAATGTATTTCCGAAAGGCATAGGGACTGCTGTCGTCGGCGGCGGTTTTATTTAAGAGTAAATACGCCGTGTCGTTATCGTATCCATTCACCTCTAAAAGCTTCTCGTAATCCTCGTCGGTAAGTCCGTACATCCTGGCATACAATTCCTTTGACTTCTTTCCATCTTTTAACGCCTTTTTCATGGGTGCCGAAAAAAACGCACCGTTGTCTCCGACAAAGCACTTAAAGTCTTGCTTGCGATAGAAATGCCATTCATCCGCACCTTTTAGAGCCTTTAGGTCCTCGGTCATTTGGGGATCCATCGATCCCGGCGTAAAGATAGTCGATGAAAAAGAATAGGGACTGCGAAATTTATCGTAGGTATCAGTGAGCTCGCCATAGGCGCCGGACACCATGACCACGGTGAGAATGACGGCCGAAAGCGCCGTGGACAAAAGGATCGTACGGTAAGTTCTCTTGTAAGAAAGGTAATAATCCTTGGCCAAGGTCCTTTCGATTTTTCCCCTTACTTTCGACGGACCCAGCCGCCCGTCTTTTTCCGACAGGCCGTTTAATCCCTCGATAATATTTAATTTCCCGCAGCGCTTCGCCGGCATCATGGCGGATAGATAAACCGTCGCCGCAGATAAAATTAAAATGGCCAAAACCACATAGGGCGAAAGGCCCACCGGCTGAAAATCCGGCGCCTTAATTCGCTCGCTTAATATGTCGGACATAGCATAAATGCTCTTGGCATTGTTGCGCCACATTAAATACAAGAGTCCGTTGGCCACACCATAGGCCAGAGCCGTGCCCAGCAGAATCGGCCCCCTCGCCAAAAGAAAAGCACGCCTGCGAATCATTTTCTTTACTTGTTTCTCCGTCATGCCCACGCTTTTTAACAGAGCGATCTCCCGCTGATCCCGACTGTTCCACACGTTAAAAGCGCCGTAAATAATAAAGGCAAACAAGAGCGCCAACAGACTTATGGGAATATACGAGTCCAACGCCTGAGATATTACACTTCTCGGAGGGATAATTCCATTGGGATAGATCATTTTATAATTCAAGAGAGAGGTGTTGTAACCCAATCGCCCCTGACTTTCCGCCGTCTTCGGATCGATGCCTCGCTTCTGTAAAATCTCCCGCGTCAGGGTGTAAGTATCTCGCGGATTTTTGTACCAAATATAGGCTTCGATTCCGCTTGATCCTTCGAACAGCTCGTCTTTCGACACATCTCCCAAGCGTCCGATCAGATAAGACTCATCAAACGATATTTCGGGGTTCTCGTAAACGCCTACGATCCGATAAGTCTTCCCTTCCGCCTCCAATGTGCTGTTCAAATGCAGGTCTCGATTGCGCATCAAAAACGAATCGGGCACCAACAATTCGTCGTCTTTTTCCGGCCGCCTGCCCTCGACGGGTTCGAAGCCTTTTAAATGATTGAAGCAATCCTCCCGTTCGTAAATCACGGCGTTTCGGTCCGTTTTTACAATGCGATCGAAGGCCATTTTTTCGATGCCCGGATTCTTTTTTAGCTCATCGTAAAAAGAACCGTCGACCTCGGCAATGGACGCGTGGTAATCGCCTTGATTAGCAATAAAGTATTCAGCTTCCGCTTTTCTAAAAGAAGTGACGTCAAATACAATGCTTCCCATCATAATCACGGCAAGCAGTATGCTTGTTTTTACCGCCAAGGCGTCTTTTTTGCCGGCATTGACCACGGAAGCAGCTAATTCACCGATGATTTTCATCGTCTACACCTCCGAAGGGAAGAGTTTTCCATCGATCATGCGAAAAATTTTTTGGCAGCTGTTGGCCACCTTTTCATCGTGGGTCACGACGACCATGGTGGAGCCGGTGCGCTCGTTGACCAATCGGAAAAGGGCGGTGATTTCTTCGGAATTGCGGCGATCCAAGTTTCCCGTGGGCTCGTCCGCTAAAATCAGGGCGGGTCTCGTGATTAAGCTTCGGGCGATGGCTACCCGCTGTTGCTCGCCACCGGAAAGTTGTTTCGGATAGCGATCCAATTTATCTTTGATCCCGAGAATCGAAATAATCTCTTTAAAATAAGCCTCATCTTCCCTCCTTCCGTCGAGTAGCAGGGGGAGCAAGATATTTTTCCGTGCCGTAATATTCGGGATCAGATTGAAAAATTGATAGATGACTCCGATGTTTCGTCGGCGGAAAATGGTCATTTCCTCGTTACTGAGGGTGGTAATGTTTTTATCTTGAATATAAATTTCGCCGCCGGTGGGTCTGTCGATACCCGCCAAAAGGTGGAGTAAGGTGGACTTTCCCGATCCGCTGTCGCCGATGATCGCCACCAAGTCTCCTTTTTCCAATTGAAAATTCACGCCGTCAAGAGCGCGGACTTCCACCGACCGACCGTAGGTCTTCGTAAGATTCACTGTTTTTACAATAGGCATAACCTTCCTCCTTTTCTGAGCCTACGATATCAAGTGAAAGTGACCGGTCGGTGACCGAGTACCGATGCCTCGTTTATTCGTAAAAGCGCAGCTCAAATCGATTTGATTCCTTGCCTTTTGTATAGAGGAGATCGCCGCCTTGTCTTTTCATAATCGCCCTTGCCATGGGGAGGCCGACGCCAAAGCCAGGTGTGTTGGGATCTTTTTTATAAAAGCGCCGAAATGCTTGTTCCAAGGTGTCCCGATCCATGCCTTCGCCGAAATCTTCGACGACAATGGATTTGTAGACATTGGTTTTTATGAAAGTCATGGCGATGCCTCTTTCTTTGGACGCTTCCATGCCATTCTTTGCCAGATTAAACAGGGCTTCATAGGTCCATTTCTTATCGCAATAGAGAACCACTGATTCGCCATAAATAGTGCAAGGGATCTTTTCTCTCCCGAAGGCACTTTCCAATCCTTCCGCTACGGTTGTCGCCAGCTCCATACCGTCAACCGCTTCTTTTTTCATCGCCACCACGTCACTATCCACCGCCGCCAATTTAAGTAGCGCATCGGAAAGGCCCAAGAGGCGCTCCATGGATCGGCCCATACGTTCAAGGGCCTCTTTGTCCGATGCATCGTCGATGAGATCCAGCATAAGCAAGGTTCCTGTAATGGGCGTCTTGATTTGATGGGCGATATCTTCCGTATACTCCGTCAGTTGAACGCGACGCCTCTCAGCCTCTTGAGCGATACGCCTGTTTTCTGAAGTAATCTTCACAATTTCATCTCTCAGCTTAGAAAAATCGTCTTCTGCGGCCTCATCGACACGGGACTGGGGATCCGCTTTATGTAAAAGATCGATCATGCCGTCGATCTTCTCTCCCATTTCCATGGAAGCTTTCCCTTCAAAACGATCGATGGCAAAGTAAAGCCCTGCGTTAATCATGAAAAATAGCGCGACGGTCAACCAATCGAAGCGCGGAAAGAAAGCAACTACAACCATGGAAAGGATGAGATTCAGCGATAGGATCAATAGGGTCTGTCTTTTAGTCATCGCCATCCTCCCAAAAATAGCCCATGCCCCGCACAGTTTTTATAAAATGGCCGTAAGGTCCCAGCTTCTTGCGAAGGCGCTTCACGGCGACGGTGAGTGTATTATCGTTCACTTCGCCGCCAAAGCCCCATACCTCGTCGATTAATTGGCTTCGCAACAATTTTCTGCCCCGATGTGCCAATAGCATGGCCAGTAGATCAAATTCCTGCCTGTTTAAGTCCACTGCATCGTCCCGCAAAATCGCCATCTTCGATTGCCTGTCCAAGATCAACTCTTTAAATTCCAACAACTCTTCTTCCGGTCCGCGACGCTTAAAAAGATTGTCAATTCGCGCCTTCAGTACGGGAAGGGAAAATGGCTTCGCCACGTATTCATCGGCCCCTTGAGACAAGCCCTTCACGACATAGTCTTCGTCGCCTTTTACCGTAAGCATGAGAATGGGCAGTTTAGAAAAAGAACGGACCCAATTTAAAAAATCGAAACCCGATCCGTCGGGAAGATTCACGTCGAGAATGAGCAGATCGGCGGAGCGAATTTGCTCTTCGCCTACATCACACAATCGACTCGCCGCTACCACATCCATGTCATACCGGGCCAGATAAGTTTTCACGCCATAGACGATGGTCTCGTCGTCTTCGATCATCAGTATCTTCAATGGTCGCCTCCCTTTACAACAGGCCCAAAATTTCATCCAGCTTCTCCATATCCAGCGCCTCTTCCACCACAGCGGCCAGTTTTTCGATCTGGCTGTCTTTAAAGGCGGTGTAGTCCATAGTCTCTTGCACCGGCAGATTTTTTTCTTTCTTCAGGGCGGCCACGATTCCTTCGGCGATATGAGGAGCGTCGAAAAAGCCGTGGATGTAGGTGCCGTAGAGGCGGCCTTTTCTTGCGACGCCGCCGGATGCCGTCAGCATATCCATTCCGCCCGCCTCTTTTATTTTGCTCTCACCCATATGGATTTCATAACCCGCCACTTTTTCTCCGGCCAAATTTTTCAGCAGACCTACGGATGCGGTAATCGTCGTTTCCACGCGGCATTGCTTCTTTTCTTTTGAAAAGACGGTGTCCATGGGAAAGAGCTTGAGCCCTTCCATGGTGCCGCCGCTTTCCACGGAATCCGGATCGGAAAGAGTGTCTCCCATCATTTGAAAGCCGCCGCAAATGGAGAAGATGGCGCCGCCTCTTTCGGCGTGGCGCAGGACGCGGGCATAGATCCCCGTTTCCTTCAGCCACTTTAAATCAGCCATGGTGTTTTTCGTCCCGGGGATAATCAAGAGATCCGGCTCGCCGAATTCTTCCACCCGGGTAATGGCGCGGACGGAAACATCGGCCATCATTTGAAAGGGCGCCACGTCGGTGACATTGGAAATGTGGGGCAGGCGAATCACGGCGATGTCCACGGCCCCGTGATCCGTTTCGCGAAACTCCATGGCCAGGGAATCTTCCGCCTCCAGTCGCACGTCGGCATAGGGCACGACGCCGAGGACGGGCACGCCGGTGCGCTCTTCTAAAATTTTGAGGCCCGGCTCTAAAATCGACACATCGCCGCGGAAGCGATTCACGACGATGCCCTTGAGCCTTCTTCGCTCGTCCTCATCGAAGAGCTCCCATGTGCCTACCACGGAGGCGAACATGCCACCGCGATCGATGTCGGCGATCAAGATGGCGGGAATATCCGCCGCCTTGGCAAAGCCCATGTTCACCATGTCCACGCTCTTTAAATTGATCTCCGAGGCGCTCCCCGCCCCTTCGCACAAGACAAAGTCGAATTCCTCGGCCAAGGATTCGTAGGCCGCCAGGGCTTTCGGAAAGAGCTTTTTCTTCTCGGCGTAATAGGCGCGGGTCTCGAGATTTTTATAGACGCGGCCACCGACGATGACCTGGCTCACCCCCGGCGCCGTGGGCTTTAAGAGAATGGGGTTCATGCGCACGTCGGCGGGGATCCGCGCCGCTTCCGCCTGTACGATTTGCGCCCGCCCGATTTCCGAGCCGTCGGCGGTGATGCCGCTGTTTAATGCCATGTTCTGCGCCTTAAAGGGCGCCACCCGGTAGCCTCTGTTGGCATAAATGCGCAGAAGCGCCGCCACCATGGCGCTCTTCCCCGCGTTGGATGCCGTGCCCAATACCATTAACCCTGCCACGGTGTCGCCTCCTTTAATGCCTTCAGAATATTTTCTCTCAGTTTCTCGTTGCCGCTTATGTGAAGTTCGGGATAGCCGGCATAAACATTTTTTTCGTGATGTGCCGTGCGTCTCTTCACTCTGCCGCCCGGCTTTTGGATGAGAAGGTCCTGCCCCTCCTCATGGGCAAAACTGTAGTGAAATTCGTGGACGGGCGCCGATTCGCCTGCCTTTAAAAGGAGCCCGTCTTCTTCCGCCGCTATTACCTGATAGCCAAAGTGTTGCAGGCGATCGGTCATTATCGCCTCGCCGGGAAAGAGCCCGAAGGCCGTGCTTCCGTCGATTTTTTCCAAAAGACTCATAAATCCGCCACCTTCAGCGATGAGGACGCCGCCCTTTTCCGCAAAGGATTTTAAATCCCGCCCGAGGGCTTTATTTTTCCCAAGAGCCTCTTTGTATAGCTCCGGATAGCCGCCGCCAAGGTATGCGCCGCAGATCCCTTTGGGCAGAGGATCCGCGAGGGGCGAGAAGGGAATCCATTCCACGCCGCGCTCGGAAAGATCCTCGAGGACGTCTTCATAATAAAAGAAAAAGGCTTCGTCCTTCGCAATGGCCACGGGAGTTTTTTTCGGCAAAGGAGTCATCGTCATTTCACGACCGACGGATTTTGTTTCGCAGGCAGCGAGGAGCTTGTCTAAGTCCACGTAGTTTTCCACGACATCCGCCCATTGATCGGCGAAGGCACGAAAATTTTTGATCTCCTCCGGCCGCTCTAGACCCAAATACCGCTCGGGCAAATCCTGATCCAAATCGGGAATGCAGCCGAAAAGAGGAAGGCCCGTGGCTTCTTTGATGATTTTTTCGTAGTAGGACGCCATGGCGGGCTTCGTGTGGTTCAAGATCACACCTGAAATGGTATTTTTCCCGTAATTTAAAAAGCCCTGCAGCTCCGCGCCAAGGCTCGCGCCTTTTCCCCGCCCCGATGCAATGAAGATCGTCGGCGTCTTCGTGAAATTCGCCATCTCCGCCGCCGAACACGTCGTCGTGGTGGCCATGCCGTCGTAATAACCCATGGCCCCTTCCATGACGATGACGTCCTTTTTCTCCAATCGGGCCATGAGGTGAAGAATGTATTCGTCATCCATCAAATGGCGATCCAGATTCACACCGTACGCCCCGAGGGCGCGGTGATACATGGGATCGATGTAATCGGGGCCTATTTTCGCCGAGGCCACCGTCATTTTCCGGCGAATGAGGGCACCGATGATTCCCATGGTAATGGATGTCTTGCCCGCGCCGGAATGGCCGGCAGATAAAAGTAGTCGCTTCATAAAATCACCTGCTCATAAGCCACCCGCTCGGTGCCGTCGGCCACGGTAATGATACCGCAGTAGGTAAAGCCCGACGACTCGATTAATCCTCGCATACGGAAATTGTCGGCGTGGGTGTCGATGCGAATGGCGGGAATGTCCTTAAACCTTGCATAGGCGAAGATCCGCTCCATCATGCGCCGGCTCATGCCCTCGCCTTTTCTTTCACGATCGACAACGAATTGGTGAATCGTAAGGTAGTCCCCATCGGTAAGCCACTTTCCGTCGATAACATCGTACGTCGCATCCGCCCCTTCTTTTAATACGGCCATGCCCGCGACGGCATCGTCTTTAAAAAAGTAGCAACAGCCGGCCTTGATGTTTTCCAAGAGATCCTCCGGCGTGGGGTCCTTTCCCTGCCATTGATCCACGCCATCGGCCTTTAGTGCCGCCCGGGCTGAATCGATAAAGTTTACGACGCGATGTAAATCCCCTTCTTTCGCCTTCACGAGATCCAATGGTGCTTTGCTGAAATAGACCACGGGCTTGTCCACGGCCATGATCGGGCCGTTCACGGAAGTGTCCGCGACGAAGACATTCATCCCCTTCACTTCCGCCTCCCTCAGTGCCGAGGCGAAGTCCGGATCCATCCCTTCATTGGGCGTAAAGCCCCACACGCCTTTCATCTGCACCACAAATAACACGCCGCAGCATTTTCCTTCAGCAGCCATGTCGCCTAATTCGCGGAGATGCTTCGCGCCCCGCACGGTGGGAGCGTCGGGAAATTTCGCCAGCCCGTCTTCTTCCAAGGTGACGCCCTTCACTTCCAAAAAGCCCTCGCCCTCTGTGCCCTTGAGGTAAAAGTCGAAGCGGCTGTCTCCCTCGGTGACCTCCCGTTTGTAGGAGAGAATTTTTCCGAAGCCCTTTAAATAGGGCCCACCGTCAAAATATTCCGCCGCCAATTGATTGGGGGCCTGGGAGTCGATGTTTATGGGATTTTCCCCCTTGTAAACCGTGACCAGGCTATAAGGGGTCTTTCGTTTTTTCGCGGGGTCCGCCCCTTCTAAAAGCACCTTTACGCCGGGGACGAAAAGCTCCCGGCATCGGCCGGTATTGGGTACGTGAACCCGAATCGGTTGATTGTCTTTTTCTACCATAGCAATAAAGCGATTTTCCCTGTTAAGAAAAACCGCTTCTTCCATGCGTTTATATTTCATTCTGCTTCCTTTTGCTTAAAATGCCAAATCAAGTAGCAGACGGCGATAACCGCCAATATGGCCACGATGGCATATTTGTAGTAATCCAAATAGGTAAGGATCACGTGCCAATTTTCGCCGGTCTTGTAGCCGAGAAAGGTAAGCACGCAATTCCATACGAAAGAACCCGCCGCCGTGAGTAAAGAAAACACGGAAAGCCGCATGGATACCATGCCGGCGGGAATGGAAATCAAGCTGCGAACCACGGGCACGCAGCGGCCGACGAGAACGAGGATCTTTCCCTTGTCCTCGAACGTATTCACCACGCCCATGATTTCTTTTTTCTTAAAGCCCAGCTTTCCCATCCAACCGTGCTCGGCAGAGTCGTATATTTTTACCGTGGGCACCAAACGACCGATGCCGTAAAGGATATAGGCCCCTAAAAGAGAGCCCGCCGTAGCCGACAAGGTGGTGGGAAGAAAGGACAGATTGCCCCGCCCGACAAAGAAGCCGCCGAGAAGCAAAATCACTTCCGAGGGAATGGGCGGAAACACATTTTCAATAAAAATCAATGCGAAGACGGCCAAGTAACCGTATTGGGTAATGGCCGAAGTAATCACACTTTCCACTGCACATGCCCTCTCTTATTGATTAAGAAACTTCACGAGCATTTCGTTGGCCATTTGAGGATTGGCCTTGCCGCGACTTTTCTTCATGACTTGGCCTACGAGGAAGCCCACGACGCGGTCTTTGCCCGCCTTGTATTGTTCAACGGACTCGGGATTATCCGCCAAGACTTCCTTCACCATGGCTTCGATTTCGGAGGCGTCGCCAATTTGCACCAGGCCTTCTTCTTCGATAATGGCTTCAGGCTTTTTGCCTTCTTCGCACATTTTGCGGAAGACTTTCTTTCCGGCATTGTTGTTGATCTTTCCGGACTTGATTTGCTCCAGAAGGTAAGCGAAGTCTTTGCCTTCGAAGGGGACGTTCATTTCACCGTCGTCGGAGACTTCAATACGACGCAAAAATTCCGTCATAAACCAATTGGAAAGCATGTCGTAGTCCGTAAAGTGTTTGGCCACTTCTTCAAAATAGTTGGCCACTTTTTTCGAACCGCAAATAACTTTCGCATCGTATGCCTTCAGGCCGTAGGTGTCCATAAAGCGGGCGATCTTCACATCGGGAAGTTCCGCCATGCCGGCACGTACCTTTTCGATCCATTCGTCGTCGATAAAGAGCGGGCCCAAGTCCCCTTCCGGGGCGAAACGATAGTCGCTTGCCGTGTATTTCACGCGCATAATCACGGTTTTATTTTCCGCATCGTCCCAGCGGCGGGTGGCGCGAAGTTCCGTCTCGCCCTTTTCCATGAGCTCGATTTGGCGGGCCACTTCGTAGTCGATGGCCTTTTCAACGGCGCGGAAGGAGTTCAGATTCTTCACTTCGGAAATGGCACTTCGCTCCCCGGTTTCCGTGTTCTTAATATTGACATTGACGTCGCAACGCAGGGAGCCTTCTTCCATCTTCACGTCGCTGACTTCCAAATAGCGCAGGGTGTTTCTCAGTTTTTCCAAAAAGAGGCGCGCTTCTAAACCCGATGCCATGTCCGGCTCGGAGACGATTTCCACCAAGGGCACGCCGCAGCGATTGTAGTCCATGAGGGTGGTGCCTTTTTCCGTGTGCAGGCTCTTGCCCGTGTCTTCTTCCAATTGAATTTGGTGGATGCCGATTTTCTTCGAGCCCTCTTCCGTTTCAATTTCAATGTAACCGTCGTTGGCCACCGCTTCGTCTGTTTGCGTGATTTGATAGCCCTTGGTTAGGTCGGGATAAAAATAATTTTTTCTGGAGAAAGTGGATTTATGATTGATGCGCATATGAAATGCCGTAGCGATTTCAATGGCCCGCTCTACGGCACCTTTGTTTAACACGGGGGTGGCGCCGGGAAGACCCAAGCACACCGGGCAGGTGCAGGTGTTGGGCTCTCTGCCATAGGCATTTTCGCAACCGCAGAAGGCCTTGGTCTTCGTGGATAATTCGACGTGGATTTCCAATCCAACAATTGTCTTGTAACCCATTAGATATTTCCCTCCAATTCTTTCGCCGTGGCAATGGCTTGATTGTCGTGGCTCTTCTTCGGAATAATTTGAATCCCTACGGGAAGACCGTCTTTCGTCGATGCGGGCACGCTGATGCCGCCGGTACCGATAAGGTTGACGGGGACGGTAAACAAATCCAGCATGTAGATTTGTACCGGCGTCATGTTTTTGTCGATAGGCAGTGCCACCGTCGGCGAGGTAGGACAGAGGATCACGTCGTGTGTTTCGAATACTTCATTAAATTCGCTCATCATGGTATGGCGCATTTCCAGAGAATGTTCGAAATATTCCTTGGAGTGATCCATGCTCATAATATACGAGCCGATCATGATCCGCCGCTTCACTTCGTCGCCAAAGCCTTCGCTGCGGGTCCTGATGTAGAGCTCGTCGATGTTGCCGTAATCCTCGGCGATAAAGCCGTATAAAATGCCGTCGAAGCGGCTCATATTCGGCGCGATTTCCCCGTTAACCAAAATATGGTACACGGCGATGGCCAGATCCAAGCTGGCGATGTGGACGTATTCAATTTGTGCCCCCGCATCTCGCATATAGTCTACGGTGCGTTGGAAGGCATCTCGCACGGAATCTTCCACTTCGAAAGTCTTAAAGGTGTCGGGAATGGCGACCTTTAATTGGCTCAAAGGCTTCGCCCCTTTTATGGCTTCGGCCTTCAGCGAATCGTTGCCGATGCAGGTGGCGTCTCGAAGGTCGGATCCTTCCAGGATTTCCAAAACATACGCCACATCGTCGACGGTGTGGGCCAAAACGCCCACTTGATCGAAGGTATTGGCCATGGAGGTCACGCCGTAGCGGGAAATGCTCCCGTGGGAAGGCTTCATGCCCACGACGCCGCAGAAGGAGGCCGGTTGACGCACGGAGCCGCCGGTGTCGGTGCCGAGACTGATGGAACAGTAATTGGCCGCTACAGCTGCTGCGCTTCCGCCGGAAGAGCCGCCGGAGACGCGGGTCCTGTCCACGGGATTTTTCGTGGTGCCGAAATAGGATGTCTTCGTGGAGGAGCCCATGGCAAATTCATCTAAATTGACCTTGCCGATAATAATGGCATCTGCCGCCTTTAATTTCGTGGTAACCACGGCGTCGTAGGGGGAGATGAAATCGGCGAGCATTTTCGATGCACAGGTCATGCGCACGTCTTTCACGGCGATATTGTCTTTTATGGTGACGACCATGCCGGCCATTTTGCCGAGCTCTTCGCCTTTCGAACGCTTTTCGTCCAGTTCCTTGGCCTTTTCAAGGGCCATCTCATCGGTGACGGTAATAAAGACGTTTAAATCCTCGTCGTCCCGCTTAATGTTTTCTAAATAGGCTTCCACCAATTCCGTACAGGTGATTTTCCCGTCGAGGAAAAGTTGTCTGGTTTCTAAGCCGCTTAATTGGGTCAGATTCATGAGGCCTCCTTATTCCACAAATTTAATGATTTCGAAGTAGCCGTACTTCACGGCCACGGCATTGCCTGTGGCGTCTTCCCGATCCAGAGACGGGCGAATTTCGTCGTCCCGCAGGCGATTGGGCAACACATTCGTATGGAAGGTGGGCGAACAGTGCACATTGGCCTGCTTAATCGTATCCACCAAATCCATGGTGTCGGAAAATTCTTTTACCATGCCTTCCAATTCTTCATCGGTGAAATAAAGTTTGGAAATTTCCGCAATATGTCTGATTTCGTCTTTTTTCATAGGAGGTCTCCCCACTTTCTTATAAAGGCTTCTTCCGATAAGACGGCTACGCCTAATTCTTCCGCTTTTTCCGCTTTCGAGCCCGCCGCTTCTCCGGCGAGAACCAGATCGGTCTTTTTCGAGACGGAGCCCGTAACCTTCGCCCCTTCCGCTTCCAGGGCCGCTTTCACTTCGTTTCTCGGCTTCGACAACGTGCCCGTAAGCACCACGGTCATGCCGTCGAGGACGCCGGATTTTTTCTGTGCTTCGTAGACCAGTTTGATCCCCGCATCCATTAAATCGTGGACGTAGCCGCCGATGACAGGATCGGTAAAGAAGAGCTGAATCTCCTTCGCCGTCTCAGGGCCGATGTCTTCGATAGTCTCAAGCTGTGCCGCATCCGCCTTTGAAAGGGCGTCGAAATCGGCGAAGTGATCCGCCAAATCGCCGGCGGTTTTGATGCCCACCTGACCGATGCCCAAGGCGTAGATAAAGCGCTTGAAGCTGACTTCTTTCGATTTCTCGATGGCGCTTAAAAGGTTGTCCGCCTTCTTTTCGCCGAAGCCCTCGAGAACCATGAGGTCGTCACGCTTCAACGCGTATATATCCGGGATTTCGTGTAAAAGGCCGGCGGCGATTAATTTTTCCGCCGTCTTCTCGCTGAGCCCCGTAATGTCCATACCGTCGCGAGAGGCGAAGTGATCGATTCGCGCCACGAGCTGGGGCTCGCAGCCGATGGTATTGGGGCAGAAGCTGTGTACGCCGTCTTGCACCAATTCCGTGGCGCAGGCAGGACATTTGGTGATCATCTCTATTCTATCACCTTCTTCGCCGATTCCCTCTAAAATTTCAGGAATCACGTCATTGCTTCGCCTTAAAAGGACCTCGCCGCCGATGCGCACGCCTTTTCGTAAAATGTCGTCGTAATTATTTAAAGTGGCCCGCTGAATGGTTACGCCGTCGATGTCCACCGGCGCCAAGATGGCCGTCGGCGTCACTTTCCCCGTGCGTCCCACATTCCATTCCACATCGAGAAGTTTCGTGACCACTTCTTTCGCCTCGAATTTGTAGGCAATGGCCCAGCGAGGAAATTTCACCGTGTAGCCCAATGCGTCGCGCTTGGCGACGTCGTTGATTTTAAGGACGATGCCGTCGATCATGACATCTAAATCGCCACGGATGCGTTCCACTTCTTTGATGTAGTCTAAAATTTCGAGGAAATCCTTGCAGCGACGGGTCATGGGATGCACGAGAAAACCCTGTTCTCTTAAAAAGGTCTTTATTTCCTCGTCGGTCTCAAAAACCATGCCCTCGGCATCGGTGAGATTATATAAATAGGCCGTAAGTCTGCGCCGTCTGGTTTCCTTGGGATCGAGATTTCTCAAGGCGCCGGCGGCACCGTTTCTCGGATTTTTCAAAGGCTCCGCCGCCGTCTCGTTGTATTTTTTAAGGCTCTTGTAGGGCATAAGCCCTTCGCCCTGCACCACCAGGTGGCCCGTAAAGGGAATGCTTAAGGGCACGGTGGAAATGGTCACCGCCTGCGCCGTAATCACTTCGCCCACGGTGCCGTTGCCCCGGGTGACGGCGCGGGTGAGCTTGCCGTCGTCGTAGGTAAAGGAAATCGTGAGGCCGTCGAATTTCAGCTCCGCCATGTAGCCCTCATCGTCGGCACCGGCTGCGTGCATGCGATCGCACCATGCCTTGAGCTGCTCGTAACTCTGAACCTTGTCCAGGGAATAAAGGGGCTTTTCGTGGGTAAACTTTTCAAAGCCTTCCAAGAGATCGCCGCCGACGCGACGGGTAGGCGAATCCGCCGCCACCTCCCCCGTCTCCTTTTCCATGGCGACGAGCTTGTCGTAAAGGGCGTCGTAGGTCTTGTCGTCCACCAGAGGCGCATCCAAGGTGTAATAGGCATGGGCCCAGGTATTTAATTGATCGATGATCTCCCGCATCTTCTCCATTTTATTCCTTCTTTCGAATGGGCGCCACCTTCAAGTTCAGGGTCTTCAGCCCCTTGCCTTCAAAAGAAATAACGCCTTCGTCTCCTTTTAACTGCACGAGCATCCCTTCGCCCCATTTCTTGTGAATAATCGTATCGCCTACCTTCAATTCAGGCAGGGACTCCGCTTTTTTCACGGGCTTTTGCTCGACCGGCGCGCCGGTGTAAATGTCGTGGCGGCTTTTTAAATCCTTCTTCCGCGGTGCTTCTTCGTGGACGGTGATTTTGTCTTGAATCTCTTCCACAAAGCGGCTCTTCATGGCGCTGTTGCGCTTGCCGTAAAGGGTGCGGGATTTGGCCGAGGAGAGAAAGAGCTTTTCTTCCGCCCGCGTGACCGCCACATACATGAGCCTGCGCTCCTCTTCCATGCTTTCCTCGTCGTCGTAGCTTCTCGAGGTTGGGAATAATCGCTCCTCAAGACCTACCACGAAGACAACGGGAAATTCAAGCCCCTTGGCGCCGTGAATGGTCATGAGTTTCACGGCGTGAGATTCGTCGTCTAATTCATTTTTATCGGATATTAAACTGAGATTGCCCAGGTAGTCGGTGAGGCTCATGTCCGGATTGGCCTCTTCAAATTCCGCCGCAGCGGAAATGAATTCCTCCACATTTTCCAGGCGTGTGCGGGATTCCACCGTGTCCTCCCGCTTCAGTTCGTCGGCGTAGCCACTTTCGAAGAGAATCGCCTCCACCAGTTCCGCCAGGCTGAGCTCCGCCGCCTTGTTTTGCAGAAGATGAATCAAATTCACAAACTCGCGAATGTTTTTCTGTGCGCGAATTTTCAGCTCCGGATAGTTTTCCAACTCTTCCATCAGGGCGAAGAGGCTCATGCCACGTGCCCCTGCAAAACTGCCGAGCTTTTCTAAGGTCGTATCACCTATACCCCTTTTCGGCACATTCACAATGCGGCTGATGCTGATATCGTCTTTCGGATTGTTTATTGCCGACAAATAGGCGATGACATCCTTGATTTCCCTGCGGTCGTAAAAACGCAGCCCGCCCACGACGCGGTAGGGAATCCCCTCACGCATGAGGGCCTCTTCAAAGCCACGGGACTGGGCATTGGTGCGGTATAAAATCGCCATGTCACCAAAGGCCGTGCCCTTGTAATTTAAATGCTGCATCTTTTGCACCACGGCCATTTCTTCTTCCGTGTTGTGGTAAAACTCCCGATAGACCACGGAATCGCCGCCGCTTTTCGCCGTCCACAAATTCTTTTCCTTCAATTTGGGATTGTTGGCGATAAGGGCGTTGGCGCAATCCAATATGGGCGTGGTGGAGCGGTAATTTTGCTCCAGTAAAATGGTCTTCGCACCGGGAAAATCCTTCTCGAAGGAAAGGATGTTGCCGATATCCGCACCCCGCCAGCGATAGATGGATTGATCGTTGTCGCCGACTACAGTAAGGTTTTTCGCCTTGGACGAGAGCATTTTGACCAGTAAGTATTGAATGTGGTTCGTATCCTGATACTCGTCGACAAAAATGTATTCGAATTTCTGTTGATAATAGGCGAGAACGTCACTTTTCTGTTGAAAAAGTTCCACGGTCTTTACCAAAAGATCGTCGAAATCCAGGGCGTTGTTCTCCCGCTTCTTCTTTTCGTAAAGGCGGTAGACCTCCGCCGTTTGCCGCCCGTAAAAATCGCCGAAATTTTCCTTCATGGCGGCATCCGCATCCGTGCCTTCGTTTTTCCATGTGGAAATTTGGCTCAAGAGGCCGTAGGGCTTAAACATTTCCTTGCTGATGTTTAATTCCTTCATGCAGTCCTTTATTAGGGTCTTTTGATCACCACTGTCGTAAATGGCGAAGTTTTTGTCGTAGCCCAAGTGATGGATATCGCCGCGCAGAATGCGCACACACATGGCGTGAAAGGTGCTGATCCACATGCCTTCCACGGTGCGGCCCAATTGCTTGGCCACCCGCTCCTTCATTTCCTTCGCCGCCTTGTTCGTAAAGGTAATGGCGAGGATGCGGTAGGGGGAGATGCCCATCTCTTCGATCAAATAGGCGATCTTTCCCGTGACCACGCGGGTCTTTCCGCTGCCTGCCCCGGCGAGTACCAAGAGCGGGCCCTCTGTGTGGCATATGGCTTCTTTCTGACGATCATTATAATTCTCTAACAAGACGCTCCTCTTTCTCACTTTGAACTAAATCTCGAATCACCTTCGATGCCGCAATCAGCCCCGCCGCAGATGGCACGAAGGAAATACTTGCCGGCGAACGGGCATCCATGCCCTCGACTTTCTTGGGCGCTTCTTTGGAATAGACCACGGGGAAATCACCGAGGCCTCGCTTCTTCACTTCTCGGCGCATGACGCGGGCCAGGGGGCAGACTTGCGTTTCCGAAAGCATGGCCAGCTCCAATGCCTCGGGATGCAATTTATTTCCGGCGCCCATGGCCGATAAGACAGACACCCCGGCGGCTTGTGCCTTTTCGATGATTAAAAGTTTCGCCGTCACCTGGTCCACGGCATCCACCACGTAATCGTAATCACTGAAGTCTATTTCATCGGCAGTGGCTTCATTAAACATCATGGGATAGGTACGCACCTCTGTCTCGGACACGATGGATGCGATGCGCGCTTTCATGACATCCACCTTCAGCGCGCCTACAGTTTCCGTGGTGGCGATAATTTGTCGATTGATGTTCGTAACATCCACTCGGTCGTAATCCACGATGTCCAATCGGCCGACGCCGGTCCGTGCCAAGGCCTCGATGCAATAGCCGCCGACGCCGCCGACGCCGAAGACAATCACCCGCTTGTTTTGCAGCCGATCCACGGCATCTGTGCCGATCAGCCAACGCGTTCGCAAAAATGGATCCATAACTACCTCCCGTCCCATACTAACGTCTCATTATATCAAAAAAGACCCTATGGGGACAAACCATAGGGCCTTTTGAAAATGTTTATTGAGGTTTACTTGGATTTGTTTAAAATCGGGACGGTGTCGATTCCGTCAGTCACGCGAATATTTGCAATCAACCCATTTCCCCCATCATCATACAAATTGTAGATGATTTTTAGATTCCCTCTCCGTCTAAGGATGTTTTCAAATTTAGCGGTTTCGACATAACCTTCCATTTCGTTTTCTTTAAAGTGGTTGTTCGATGGATCTAGGGTAAATGTATAGCCGGTATACATTCTATTCGGATCATTAACCGAACCAATAACATACCCGTTTTGTTTCAAATGGTCAATCTCTTTGAAATATTTGACATCCACAGTCAGATCTTTTTGTTCTTTTAATATAGCCTTGACGGTAATGGCTTTTATCTTACCACCGACTAAATCTAATTCAATCAATGCCCGGTTATTTTTCAATAAGCCGGAAACATCGAAGGGAGTAATAGACTTCTTTGCTTCCTTAAATCCGGTATAGTCCATAGTGGCGTCCATGAGCACACTCTTCTTTTCGCCATTAAGCGCCTGGATGTCCAATGTGCCTGAACCGAAGGTATAGGGATCGGAGCTCAAATAGTAACCGGTCAGCTTGCCTTCTGTCTCTTTTCCGCTGATTACTTCCATGTATTTGGTGTTAAGCGTTAAGGGGGCGCCCTTGCTCAGCTTGTTTGTGAGTTCAAACAAGTCTTTCGCGGTTTTATCTTCCTTGACGATAAATGCCTGTTCTTTTTTGTTTTCCAGCTTCAAGATAATGCGAGGTGTACTACCGAAGCGATTGTATTCGTAATTGACGAATTCGCCGCTGACAGTTCCTTTGTAGGGGAAGACTTCCACTTCCTTCAACACGCCGTCTTGTGCCTTGAATACGACCATGTCTCTCGTGTTGAGGAATCGCAATTCGGACTTTTTGCCTAAGACGGTAATGGCCGTGTCCTTATTTAATTTAAAGCTGTCGGTCTTTTCCGCCTTAAAGGTTCCGTCCACGGTGGCATCTTTATTCGTGGAATAAGCGATTTGCATTTCATCGTATTTGAAACCGTCGATCAGCCCCACGCCTCTTAACTCGGTGCTAACCACGTCGACTGATACCGCTTGATAGGGAGCGATGCCGCCGGTTTGCGCGAAGGCTTTTACTTTTACCTTGCTGCCGGAACTAAGGTCATCAACCTTGGCGCTCTTACCGTTAATGGTGACGGTAGTATCTTTCGACAGAACGAAGGACAAATTTTTTCCGTCTTTATTTTTAATGGACAAGGTGGGAACATCGTTGTATTTGACAACAGCTAACACTTCACCTTCAAAGGTTTCGCCGGTTTTATAGTCGTAGCTAATGTCCGTAATCTTCGCCATTTGTTCTCTTTGCAGCGGAGACTGGGGTTGGAATTGTCCGTCGGAGCCCAGGGCATGGAAAATGCCCGCATCGATCATGGATGCCAAGAGTCCTTTGACGTCTACATCGCCGATAAGTTCTTTCGGTGTTTTTCCGATGGCGTTGGCGTCGGTCACTTTAATATTGGACGTATCTTTTTTCGGTTGAACGCCCAAGGCTTTGGCATAATATACCATGGCCAGTTCCCGTCCGGGGAATTGATCGTCGTTCTTTAAGTCGTTAATGTAGTGCCGATTATACGCCGCTTTTAAATTGCCTTCGGTGATGACCTTGTTTTGAAGGGCAATACACACGGCAGGTTTTGCCCACGTCGGTACCTTGTAGGTATTGGCGATATAGCCGTACGTCGAAATGGCTTGAGTCATTTCAGTGCTCGTGGGATTTTGAATGCCTTTAAGGAGCTCTAAGATTTCCAAATAGCTGACGTTGCGTTTCGGTTTAAATGTGCCGTCGTCGTAGCCTTTAATGATTCTTAAGTCGCTTAATTTCGAAATATGACTATAAGCCCAGTTATTGGCGCTGACATCTTTATAGCTTGCAGCTTCGGCCGCAAAAGGTGCCGTCAATAATGCGCCGGCCAAGGCCAGTGTAGCCACTGTTTTTGCTCTGTTTTTTTTCATGATTTCCTCCTGGTATTCTTTGTAAAATCCTACCTGTCCTTATTATAACACGACGAATGCCCTTCGCTGTTACGTTTTCGTTTCAAGTCTTGGGGGTTTTCTGCCGCGCCTTTGTTATAATAGAGAAAGTATGAATAAATAAAAAGGAGGGCCTATGCGATATTTTCCTCTCATGATGGACACAAAGGATAAAAAGTTACTCGTCGTCGGCGGCGGAAAGGCGGCCACGACAAAGATCAAAGGGCTTTTTTCTTCGTCCTTTACCTTCTACTGCCTCTCTCCCAACTTCTCCGAAGCGCTCAGGGAGTTGGCAGCGGCACATCCCGATCGAATCTTCTTAAAGGAAAAGGCCGTCGATGACGATTTCCGCTTTTTCGCCTACGACTTTTTTATTGTGGCTACCGACGACGAGGCGCTAAACGCAGCCCTGACGCGGCGAGCAAAGCTTGCATCTGTGCCCGTGCTTTCGACGTCGGATCCCGAAGCGTCCGATTTCAACATGGCATCGGTGGTTTGCCGCGGCCCCCTCACGGTGAGTATTTCCGCGGACAATCCCACGGTGAGCAAGTATGTGAAGGCGGATATGGACGGTTTTCTTTCGCAATACGACGAAGAAAAGCTTTATGAAATGAACCGCATACGAAAGCTTTTGGTGGAGCGAAAGAGCGCGCACATTTCACAAATTATGGAAGAATTATGGAACGAAGAGAAAATCAGCAAGAATTATGTGGAGGCATGGGATGACCCTGAAAGTAGGAACGAGAGGAAGCCATCTGGCGAAGATTCAGGCGAAGCAGGTCGTAGAGATTCTGAATGAGGCGGGCCTCGATGCGGAACTCGTCATTATTTCGACAAAAGGCGACCGCGTCCAACACCTGCCCATCCATCAGGTGGGAAAAAACGGCGTCTTTGTCGGCGAATTGGAGGGGGCCCTTCGAGAAGGTGTAATAGATATTGCCGTCCACTCTCTGAAGGACATGCCTTCGAAAATTCCCCCCGGCTTTACCTTAGCCCCGCCGCCGACGGCCCCCGATGACGTGGATGTGTTCGTGGGAAAGGGCGATCCTTTCAAGGAAGCGGATTTGGCCCACATGGTCGTCGCCACGGGTAGCAATCGGCGCATTGCCCAGCTGAAGCATTTCTATCCCGAAATCACCCTTGTGCCCATTCGCGGCAATGTGGAGACCCGCATCCAAAAGGTGGAGAGTGGCTTGGCCGACGGCACCCTCCTCGCCTACGCCGGTCTGTTGCGGGCAGGGCTTTCTCAAAAAGTGACCGCAGTTTTGGATCCCACGCGCTTTATTCCCTCGCCCTCCCAAGGCCTCTTGGGCATCGAACTCGCCGACGATCGGCGGGATCTTTTGAAAATTTTCTCCCAAGCCTCCGATCCTTACGCCGCCTTTCGCATGAAGGTGGAACGCGCTTATCAACAGGCGTTAAATGCCTCTTGCGCCTCGCCTATCGGCATTCACATAGAGGAGAATGGGAATGAAATTATTCTCCACGGCTGCTTTGCAAAAACTGCGGATGAGGCTTTAAATTACGCCACGGTCACGACGAACAAAGAGAGGGCCATGGAAGTTGTCTATGAATTGGTGCGAAAGGTGAAGGGCGATGACTAATTATCCCGTGATTTTGGCCGGGGCGGGCATCGGCGGCGGCGACAACATCACCCTCGCCCTCTATAAGGCCCTCTCCCGCACAGACATTATCCTTTACGACCGCTTGATGGATCCGTCGATTTTGGATTTTGCCCCCGATGCGGAAAAAATCTACGTGGGAAAGGCGGCCGGCAAACACAGCATGAAGCAAGAGGCTATTCACGGCCTCTTGGAAAAATATTACCGCGCCGGCAAGCGCGTCCTTCGCTTAAAAGGCGGCGATCCTTTCGTCTTCGGTCGCGGCGGTGAAGAGGCTCTTTATCTTTCCGAGCGGGCCATTCCCTTTCAGGTGATCTCCGGGATCACCTCCGGCGTCGCCGTACCGGCCATGGCAGGCATTCCCGTGACGCAACGGGAGACGGCCACTTCCGTATCCTTTATTACCGGTCACCGGGCAGATGGCGACGAAGACTTTGCCATCTACGGAAAAATTCCCGGGACGCTGGTCTTCTATATGGGGTTGAAAAATGTGTCGTCCATCGCCAAGGATCTTCTGGCCGGGGGAAAGGATCCCGAGACGCCCCTCGCCGTACTCAAGGCCTCCGACGACGGCGACGTGGCCTCTTTTTACAGCAGCCTGAAAACTGTCGCCGATGAGGGCCTTCCCGAACACATCGCAAGCCCCGGCCTTATCGTCGTAGGCGAGGTGGTGGATCTTCATCAAATGTTGAAGCCGCTGAATCACCTGCCCCTGACCGGCCGAAAAATAATTTTAACCGGAACCAATCAGGATGCCATGGCCGAATCCCTTCGTGCCCACGGCGCCGAGGTTTTTATGCGGCCCATGATCGAAATCGAAGCCGTGAATCCGGTGCAGTTTGAAAAAGATCTGGCAGATTTTTCTTACGACACCTTAATTTTCACGTCGAAAAACGCCGTGGACCTCTTCTTCCGCGCTTATTTGAACGATCGCGACATTCGAAGTCTTACAGGTGTTTCCATCTACGTCGTCGGCGAAAAAACCGCCCACGCCTTGGCCCGCTACGGCCTTCGTGCCGACGGCCATCCGGCGATCTACGACGGCCGCCACTTGGCGGATTATTTGAAAGGCCTTGTAAATGCCTCCAATCGCATCTACTACCCCCATGGTGCGGGAAGCGATCCCTTTTTAGGCGAGGCGCTTAAAAACATGGCAGCGACTACGGATCGAATCATCTACCGCGCCGTTTTGCCGAAGCGATGCCTTCCCCTACCCGCCCTTTTCGATGGGGCGATCTTCTTATCCCCTTCGGCGGTGAAAAATTTCATTGCCGCCTACGGTCTATCCTCTCTTCCTCCATGCTGCTTCGCCATCGGCGATACGACAAAACAATGCCTTGTCAAAATGGGCGTAAAAGAGGAAAATATAATTTCAGGAGAAAAGGCGACGCAAGAATCCCTCTGCGAGGCGGTAATCGACAAGCTATCTTCGCAGGATAGATGTTCGCCGAACGAACGATAAAAACCGGTCCCACCTTTTTAAATTTCAGGACCGGCTAAGATAAAGGGGCATTTTATGATTAAAAACGACTTTCTTATGCAGCAAATCAAGGAGCTGATTCAATTTCTCTTGGGCCTGGCCTACCCCATGGGCTTCAGCGACGAGAAAAAAGCCGAGACAGCGTCTTCCGCGCTGTCGCAGAAACTTTATGCCCTCGCCGCCGAGGGCAAGTACGGCGAAGGGGAAGACGCCCTCTTCGATGCATTCGACGAAGGCGAAGCGGATCTCGCCACGGGCATTCTCTTCTACGAATCCCTGCTCAGAATCGACGAAAAAGAATTGCGGCGAGGAAATTTTTCCCTGAAGGAAATCGAAACCGGCCTCAGGGACTACGCGAAGCTGTTTCACGTGGATCTTTGATTTCAAATTCCATCCCTAAATTTCATTATAAAATCGAAAAGTTCGAGCCGCCACTCGAGCTTTTTTATTTGCCTTTTTCAGCCGTACCCTCTTTCATTGCACCAAAAAATCCGCCTGCAAGGGGCGGATTTTTCAGAATGTTGTTATTTTTGTTCTCTTAATTTACGCAGAATCATTTTTTGTTCTACGCCGGCGACTAAACGACGGGTGTAGTCGACGGTATCCGGGTTAACGGACATGGAGGTAATGCCGCATTCTACGAGGAATTCTGCAAATTCAGGGTATTGGCTCGGGCCTTGACCGCAGATGGAGCAGGTGATGCCTTCTTTGTTGGCAGCGTCCACCAGGATCTTAATGGCGCGCTTCACTGCTTCGTTGCGTTCGTCGAAGTAGCCCATGCGGTTTAAGATGCCGCTGTCGCGGTCGGCGCCCATGGTAAGTTGGGTCAAGTCGTTGGAGCCGATGGAGAAGCCGTCGACCAACTTCGCAAATTCTTCCGCTTGGAAAACAACGGAGGGAACTTCCGCCATGATCCAAATCTTGAAGTTTTTCGATTGCTTCAGGCCTTCCGACGCCATGATTTCTTTGACGGTAATCAATTCTTCCGGCGTGCGAACGAAGGGCAACATGGCGACCACATTGGTCAGACCGAAGTCTTCCCGCACTTTACGCATGGCCTTACATTCCAAACGGAAGCCCTTTTCGTATTCCGGCGAAATGTAGCGGCTGACGCCACGCCATCCGATCATGGGGTTTTCTTCGTGGGGTTCCACTTCGTCGCCGCCCTTGAGGCCGCGGAATTCGTTGGTACGGAAGTCGCTCATGCGAACGACGACTTGCTTCGGATAGATGGCCCCGGCGACTTCGGCAATGCCTTCGGCCAATTGGTCGATAAGGATGTCGCCTTGGTCGGTTTTTGCCAAGTACATGGGGTGCGCGCCGATTTTATTGGTGAAAATAAATTCCGTGCGCATGAGGCCGATGCCGTCGAAGGGCAGGTTTTTGTATTTTTCGATGAGGGCCGGCTCGCCTAAGTTCATGTAGATCTTTGTCGCCGTGGTAGGTGCCACGATTTGGCGAAGTTCTTCGGCGGAAATGCCAAGGCCTGCGCCTGCACCGGCTGCGCTATCGTCTTTTTTCTTTTCCTTGTCTTTCAAGACATCGCCTTCGTAGACGACGCCGCGGGTGGCATCGACGGTGATGAATTGGCCTTCTTGAAGGACTTCGGTGGCGTCGTTACTGCCGACGACACAGGGAATACCCAATTCCCGACTGACGATGGCGGCGTGACAGGTTCTGCCCCCTTCGTCGGTGACGACGGCGGCGGCGGTACGCATGGCAGGTACCATGTCCGGATTGGTCATGGCCGTGACGAGGATATCCCCTTCTTTTACCAAGTTGATTTCGCTGACGTCTTTGATCTTTTTAACTTTGCCGCGTCCGATACCCGGCGATGCAGCCAAGCCGCGAACCAGGGGATTTAATTTTTCAGGTGCTTGATTCATGCCTTCCTCTTTCGAATTGTCCGATGCACTCGGTGCATCGCCCAGTGTGGTAATGGGTCTGGATTGCAAAATGTAGAGGCCCTTGGTATCTCTGTCCATGCCCCATTCGATGTCTTGTACGCTGCCGTAGAGGCTTTCGATCTTTAAGCCCGCGTCGATTAAGGTGTTCAGCTCTTCTTTCGTCAAGCATTCTTCCTTCACGGCGCCGGCACCTAAAATGTCTTCCACATCGGCTTCGTGGGTACCGATGCCGGAATCATTTTGTACGACAATTTTCTTCTTGTCGGCGATGACTTTTTCCAAAACCGATTTGTCGCTTTTCTTAATGACGTATTCGTCGGGGGTGACGGTACCGCTGACCACGGCTTCACCTAAACCGTAGCTGGCGTTAATCATCATTTCGTCGCGGCTGTTGTTGATGGGGTTGGCCGTAAACATGACGCCGGATTTTTCCGAATTGACCATTTTTTGTACGACGACGGCCAAAGAAACGGCAAAGTGGTCGTATTTTTGTTTTTCTCTGTAGTAAATGGCCCGCGGGGTCCAAAGAGATGCCCAGCATTTGCGAACGTGTTGTACTAATTCTTCTTCCCCTGCGATGTGCAGATAGGTGTCTTGTTGACCGGCGAAGGATGCATCGGGCAAGTCTTCCGCCGTAGCCGAAGAACGTACGGCCACTTGGGGGTCTCTCAAATCGATGGAACGACTGAATTCTTTGTAAGCTAAAATAATTTCTTCTTCCAAAGCCGGGTCGATTTCGCCCTGTTCAATGTTTCTGCGAATGTCGTTGGATGCCGCTGTGAGCATATCCACGTCGTCCACGTCTAAATCTTGCATTAAAAAACGAACTTTTTCATCTAATCCGGCGTATTCGATAAAGGCGTCGTAGCCTTTCGATGTGACGCAAAATCCCGGGGGAACGTCTAAACCGAAATTGGTCATCTCACCGAGATTGGCGCCCTTGCCGCCGACGATGTCTACATCATCTTTGCGGATTTCATGAAAAAAACGAATGTACTTAAAACCTGTCATAGAATTCCTCCTCGGGATTTATTATAGCACAGTCGGCATATGTGTTGTACTATTTATTCCAAGATTTTTTTAACTCGGCAATGGATTTCGTGCTGACCTGCTCTCTGCTAATGTTCAAGTCTTCGATCACCGCTTCGATGGCCCTTCTCGTCATCCCTTCGATTTCCATATAGGGCTCGGGAAAGCTCTCGGGGTCCCACCGGTCCAGATCCAGGCGGCAGTTTTTATAGGCATAACTGATGCGATGCTTTTTCGCCACTTCCACCTTGTCGTAGCCTAAAAGGCCAAAGATGGCGATCATCTCTTCCGCACTGTCGACGATTGCCGTGTGCTCGTCATAGACACGAACGCCCTCTTGGCTCTTTTTTTCCTTAAAGGTGCACTGAATCTCCTCTTTGCCGCCTTGTTTGATGCGGCGGATGCGCAAGTAGCCCCGCTCAGCTGCAATGGGATGGGCCGCGGAATCGATGAGGTAATTTGCCTGTTGTTCCTCGCCGATTTTTTCGGCGCCCATGGAAATTAATTTTTCTTCCATGGCCTCTAAATCCACGTGAAGGATTTTAACTTCGATCTCTCGCTCCATCCTAGACCTCGATCTTTCTCGGTTCGAAATTAATATAATCCGACGAGACGCAGTAGTAGCGAACGCCGTTGATTTCTCCCTCCACGATAAATTTATGGCCGAAGCTGTGGAGATGGCCGTAGATGCAAATATCGATGCCTGCAGTGCTCAAGAGATCGGCGAAGTCGTTGGGTTCGCCCTTGGCGTTAAAGGGCGGGTAGTGCAAGAGGGCGATTTTGGTTTCGATGGCGTGCCCTTTCGCTTTTTTCTCCATATCGTCGATGCTCAGCTGCAAGCGATTTAATTCCCGTTTGTAGATTTTTTCGTCCTGCTCGTCGAATCCCGTGGCGTCGATATCGGTCCAACCGCGACTGCCGCAAAAGGCCACCGTATCATCTACGGCGCCGGTATTGTGTAGGAATTCCACGGTCTTTAAATCCAAGCTGTTTAATTTATTCATGGAGGACCACCAGTAATCGTGATTGCCCTTAATCAGGTATTTTTTCCCGGGCAACGCGTCGATTCGCCGAAGGTCCACCTCTCCTTCTTCCAATTTCAGGGCCCATGAAATGTCGCCGACAACCAAGACGCGGTCGCCCTCGGCGACGGTATTTTCCCACGAAGAGAAAATTTTCTCCTCGTGATTTTCCCATTTCTTTCCGAATACATCCATGGGCTTTTCTTTTTTATGATCTAAATGTAAATCGCCAATCGCCCAAATCAATCGGCACTCCTTTCTCTTTTCGGCGTGGTAAATTCGATTACCTGCCGGTTCAATTTCTTCAATACGTCTTTCAATCGCCCTCGTCTCCCTTCATCTAAATAGACGAATCCGTCGTCGAAGATCATGGGAATCGAGGGATCCATTTTTTCTACGGCGGCCAGGCGCAGAGAAAGAACCAATAGATCCGCCGTGGATCTGCTCAGCTGGGTTTCCTTCAGCCAATGGCCGTCATCTTTTTGAAGGACGAAGCCGTCTTCCGAAAGGGCGATAGTTTTGTAGCGCCCCCGGGAAAGATCGCACAGATAACGGGTGCCGTCTTCTAACATGGCCCGATTAAAATCCTCTCTTCCCCCTTCGTCCAATGCTCTGAGTATGCTTTCGCAAGCCTCCACCAGGGCCAGCTTTTTGCTCAGCTGCGCCCCGCGGGCCTGCTCGTCTTCATAGGCTTTCGTCGCCTTTTCCATTTTTTTCTCAATGGCATCTTTTTCTTCCCGCCGAGCATCGACCTGACCCACTTGCCGTTGCAGGGCTTCAATTTTTTCGTCCAAGCCTGTTTCAAGGGGCGCATGCTCCAGCGCCTTCATGCGTCGTTTCATGGCGTCCAGCAGCTCTTCTATGGTAATGTCTTCTTCCACCAAGTTGTCAAACCAATGAAAGCGGGCGTTCTTTTTTTCCAGCAATTGATCCCGTTCGTAAAATGCCCGATGGTAGCGCTGAATGTTACGAAGGGTGAGCCGCCGCAAAACAAACAGAATCAGGGCGACGACAAATAAGCCCCCTGCCGCAAGGGCTGAAAGGGAGGCGAAATCTGCCCGATCTCTCGTCATGAAAACCACGGCAATTGCCGCAGCGACACAACCGAAGAGCAAAGCGAGTTTATAATAGATGCCTCTGGAGAAGCCTTTGCCCCGCTTTCTTTCGTAGCGCTCGATCTTCGCTTCGTTTTCATCCAAAGCCCGATCCCATTGTGCCACTTCTTCCGCGGCCACGGCCAGTTGCGGCAGAAGCAGTTCTTTGTCTCTCGCCTGTTTTTGACGGAGTTTCAATGCGCGAAGTTCTTTGAGTAACGCCTCACGCTTTTCTTCCTCATCTTCCAAATGGCGGGACCGGGCGCGAAAATCCGCTAAATTCGCTTCCATTCCTTTGAGCTTTTCCCGATTGTCGCCGATGGGCGATTTCTTCGCTCTCTCCGTGCCCAAGGCCTTTTTCTCCTTGGCCAGATAGTCCAGGGCTCCTTCCACATTCAGGGCGGTGCTGTTGGTGCGCAGAAAATTTTTCATCTCCTGAACGCGCTTAAAAATCGCCTCCGCTCCCGTAGATTGCAAATCGTCCATGGCGAAGAAGCGTAGAAAATCCCCTTGGGACAGCTGCCAAAACAGTGCCCCGGGCTGTGGAATGCCGGAAAAGGTGTAGAGGGCGTCTTCATCGGACAGAAAGCGATTGGCCTCCACATCGTAAATTTTAAGCGTTTCCTTTTCCTTAATAAAATTCCGCTCGATGACGTAGGGTTTGCCTCCTACCTCCAATTCCATGGCGGCAGAAAAATCCCGCCCCTCCAAGGGAAAGTAATCGTCGTAGGCCGAGGAATAAAGCTTACGCGTCGGGCTGTCTTTGGAAAAGCCGTATAAAATCGCCTGAATACAGGCCGTCGTCGTGGTTTTTCCCGATTCATTAGGCCCCGGAAGGCATTGATAGCCTTCTTGAAAGGCAACCGTCGTGTCGTGGAAGCAGCCGAAATCCCGCATATAGAGTTTATGAATCATAGTCTTCCCCCAAAAGGGCACGCAAACCTAAATCACAGAGGGCGAGGCGCGTCTCTTCATCGCCGTCGTAGGCCTTCGCCCGCGCCAGAAAGGCGCCGAGAAGATCGCCTTGGTGTTCTCTTTCCATGCGCTCAATGATCTTCGGCAGATCCTTTTCCCAATTGAGCTCATACAAAAGGCCCTTTTCGTCGAAAATCCCTCGGAGCTCCCGGTCCAAGATGCCGCTGTAGGCACCGGACAGATGAAAGCTGTAGATAAAGTCTTTCGAATGGCCCAAGGCCTTGGCATCAGCCACAATGGCCTCGTCGTCGGCCCTGTCTCTTCGCAGGTAATTTTTCTGTTTCAGCAAACGGGCCGCCAAAGGCACGTAGCGGGTGGTGAGCACCTCGTCCAGCTCCCCTAATACCACGCCGAGTTTTCCGCGATCCGTTCGATCCAAAGGCTCCGGCGTGCCGCACATCTGCAGCTTGTTTTCGTACATAATGGGCTTGTGCACATGGCCCAAAGCCACATAGTCGAAGGCATGAAGCAGATTGGCATCCACCGGGAAATACCCGTCGCCGCCGCTCCAATTGCCGTGATGCAGGAGCACGCGGTGAAGACCCTCGTCGCCGATTGTGCCTTCAAATTGTAGGATTTTATTGTAACTTGCCCGTGTCCAGCTGGTGCCGTAAAAGACCACGCCACGATCCCTGTCTTCATAGCGATCCATGATTTCGTTGGAAAATAAATACACGTTCTCCGGCAAACGAGCCGCCACGTCATCGTAGATCTTGTAGTCGTGATTGCCTAAGAGAAGCAAGGTGGTAAAAGGAGCGTGGGCCAAGCAGTTCAAGACGTAGTCCACCTCGGCAGAGCTCACCTTCTCCTGCTCAAAAATGTCGCCGACGAGAAAAAGGTAGTCTACCTGCTCCTGAATCCCTAGTTTTAACACGCGCTCAAAGGTGCGAAAGCGATCCTTTCGGCCGATGATGCGGTCGTCTTCTCTTTCGTAAGGAAAACTTCGTCCTAAATGCAGATCCGCTGTGTGCAGAAAACGCATTATTTGATTAATTTCTGTACCGCTTTAAATTCATCGGTACCGGAGACGCTGTTTAAATCAAACAGAATGGTTTCCGTGGCGCGAACGGTTGCGCCCATTTGACGCATTTCGTCGAGGGCGAAGCGGACGTTTTCTTTTTCTCTGGAGCTGACGGCGTCGTGGGCGACGTAAACGTCGATGCCCTTGGCGATTAAATCGCGCACGGTCATGAGCACGCAAATATGAGCTTCAATGCCGCATACCACCACTTGCTCCGGTTTCTTTTCGTCGATGTAGGCGGCTATGTCTTCATCCAACATACAGGAGAAGGCTTTTTTGTCGAAATCCGCGCCGCCGGAAACTTTGCTTCGAATGGCTTCGTTGAATTCGCCGAGGCCCCGTTTGTATTGTGTGGTAAACACGGTGGGAATGTTCATGATTTCAGCGGTTTCAGCCAAAATGCCGGCATATTTCTTCACGCCGTCGATATTGTAAATGGCCGATGCCAGGGAATCCTGAAAATCTACAAATAAAAACAGTACCTTCTCTCTATCTAAGCAAAATTTCATGTTTATACCTCCATTCGTTGTACATCGATTTGATTCATGCGTCCTTTTAAATCAGCGAAGTCCGCTTCGCCTTCGGTGGTTGCCGCCCCGTGAGCCAGCTTCAATACCGTGGGGGCGTCGTATTTTCTGACGATGCCCGCGGCCAGTGCCAATGCGGCATAATGGGCATCGAAACTTCCTTTTTTGTCTTCATTTTTCGCAAAGTAGTAGCTTCCGCGAGCTCGGAGAATGGATCCCCGCTCGCTTCCCGTGACCAGAATCAGGGGAATTTCGCCGCCGTAAAGCGTATCTAAGGCCGAGACAATCTCGCCTAAAAAGTGAATGGGCTTGTTTATTTTTGCCGCCAACACATGGCGGTTCACGACGAGGCCGAAGGGCTTCGCTTCTTTCACAGCTTCCTCATCATCCGCTTCAGAAGCTAGGATAATCACCGGCTTCGACAGTTTCCGCGCGTAGCGTACCAAGGGAAGTTTCATCCCGTCGGCTTCTCCCGTTCCCGTGGATTCGCAGAGAACCACGGCATCCGATTTTTCCGCTTCCCTTAAAAAAAGATCGTAGAAATCCACCATATCTTCCCGCGTGCGCCGAGGCTCAGCGGTTTCGATCGTGGTCTTTTTATTCTTTTCCTCCAGAATAACGTGCTCCCGGGTTTCGTCGCGAAGATTTTTCGCCACCACCTGGGTGCCTTCTGCTTCCATCAGCTTTTTATAGCGCCCCCCGGCGTCGCCGCCGAGAAAGGTCATGAGCCGCACCGATTCATTGATGCTTCTTGCAAGCCGCGCCATATGGGTGCCGTATCCCGCCGGTGTGGTCTGCTTTTCACTTGCGCGGGATAGGGCGCCTTTCGGGAAGCTTTCGCCTTTCAGGCGCTCTTCCAAGATGGGATTGGTATCGACGAGAAGAATCATGCTTGATTAAATCGACGGATAACGGCAGACTCGATCCATTCGATTTTCTCCTTCGCTTTTTCTTCGTCTTTGTCCTTGGTGTAAATATACAGCTTGATCTTCGGCTCCGTACCGGAAGGACGCACATAGAATCGACTGCCGTCGTCCATGTGGTATTCCAATACATTGCTGGTGCCGATGCCCTCGACGCCCTCGGCGTAGTCCACGATTTTTTCCACTTCCAGGCTTTCGATGGAATCCATGGGATTTGCCCGCAGATCCTTCATAATGCCTTGAATCAAAGCCTGACCTTCTCTGCCTTCTTTCACCACGGAAAGGAGCCTTTCTCCTTGATAGCCGTAGGTCTTAAAGATTTCGTCCAGCACTTCCGGAAGGCGCTTATCGAAGCTCAGGTAGTAAGCCGCCATTTCAGCCACCATCATGGACGTGACGACACCATCTTTGTCTCGCACGTGGTCGCCGTAAACATAGCCGATGCTTTCTTCAAAACCGAATAAAAATTCATACTCGCGGGTATCGTCCCATTCGTTGGCCAGGGCACAAATGTTTTTAAATCCGGTCAAGGCGTCGAACATGGTCACGCCGTAATGGGCGCAAATTCTGCGGCCGATGTCGCCGGTGACGATGCTCTTCACCACGGCGCCGTTTGCCGGCAGATCGCCTTTCGCTGCGCGGCGGGACAGAATGTATTCGAGAAGAAGGGCTCCCGCTTGATTGCCCGTAAAGGGAATAAACTCCCCGGAGGCATCTTTTGCCACCATGGCGACGCGGTCGCAATCCGGGTCGGTGGCGATGAGGATGTCCGCATCCACTTCTTTTCCCAGGGCCAACGCCTTTTCAAACGCCTTGATATCCTCGGGATTGGGATAGCCTACAGACTTAAAGGTGCTATCCGGCGCAATTTGTTCTTCAACCAAATGAATGTTCTCAAATCCACGCGCCTTCAACACACGGCGAACGGGCAAATTCCCCGTGCCGTTTAATGGCGTGTAGACGATGGAAATATCTTTTTTTATGTCCTCTTCCACGGCCTTGGCCAAGGTGAGGGCGTAGTATTTTTCTTCCAATGCTTCATCGATCACGTGGATGAAGCCTTCCTCTTTGTATTCGTCGAAGGTTTTTTCCGGCCACACGGTGTAGTCGAATTTGGCGATTTCCCGGGAGATTTCATCGGCGATGTCGTCGCGAATTTGGGAGCCTTCCTTCCAATACACTTTATAGCCATTGTATTCCTTCGGGTTGTGGCTCGCCGTCACCACGATGCCCGCTTGTGTCCCCAATTCCCTTACGGCAAAGGACAACATGGGCGTGGGACGAATATCCGGGAAAATGTGCACCTGAATGCCGCAGGAAGCCAGCACCGAAGCGGCGACTTTCATAAATCGCTCACTTCTTTCACGCACATCCCAGGCAATGGCGACGCCGCGGTTCATGGCTTTTTGCCCCCGCTTCTCGATGACGCCGGCCAGCCCCCGCGTGGCGCGGGCGATGACCTGTTCGTTCATGCGGTTCATGCCCGGACCGATTTTTCCTCGAAGGCCTGCCGTTCCGAAGGCCAGCTCTTGGTAAAAACTGTCCGCTATTTCGTCGTCGGTCATCGTCGAAAGCGCACGGCGGTCTTCGTCGCAGAGGGTGATCAGTTTTCCCCACTGAATAAATTCATCGTGAATCGTCATTTCAACCTTCTTTCGTAATATCTTCAAAAGTCGCATCAATTAACCTGCCCAATTCTTCGGGATTGACGCGCATTTGCATTCCCTTCTTCCCGGCGCTGACATAAATCGCATCGTATAGAATGGCGGTCTCGTGGATGTAGGTAGGAAATAATTTTTTCATCCCTACAGGCGAGCAGCCGCCTCGTACATAGCCGGTAAGGGGCAAGAGATCTTTTACGTGAAGCATCTCAATTTTTTTCTCACCACAAACTTTGGCTGCCTTTTTTAAATCCAATTCTTCGGCTACGGGAATAACGAAGACGAAATGTTCCTTGTCTTTTCCCTCAGTAATCAATGTCTTAAATACGGCTTCCACGGGCAAATGGTTTAGCTCGGCGATTTTTACGCCGTCCACCTCCGCGTCTTGATCGTATTCGAAGGTTTCATAAGGGATACCTTCAGCATCTAAATGCCTGAGTGCATTCGTCTTTTTCATAAAAACACCTCGTTTAATCTATACCCGTTTTCAAAAATCTAGCGACAAGAGCTTGAAATCGATTCTCCCTATTTCCGAAGATTATTATAACATGGATAAATCGGGGGACACAGCGGATTCTCCCGCTCAGGTACAGGCAATAAGAAAATAAACACAAAAAAATCGACACAATCCCTTGTGCCGATTCCCTTTAAGCTTCGATTACTTTCAGTCCCGATGCCGCCGCCCATATGAATGCTGCAGTAAGGAGTATGTGTCCCACGCCGGAGACGGCCACCATGCCGATGCGGGCGACATCACCGACGGTGTAGCTGTCGATCATGCCGTGCAAAAACATGGCGCTGAAAGAAAAGAACATGCCGAAATTATAAATGGTGAGGATTTTTTTCAGGCGGGCGTTTTCAAAAGCACGGTCACGAAGAAGCAAATAGACTAATGTCAAAAGAACAAAGCCTAACACGATTAAGTGGACGTGGAGGAATGCCATTTTCGAAACCACCGGGTAGATCTTTCCGATTTCCCGATAAAAGGCCCCGGCAAATACGCCGAAAAATAAATAGGCCATGGCAAATTGCAGCAGATCATTTTTGTCAAACTCGCCTTTTAAATTGCCGTAAAGCGTCCAAACGATGAGGACATACATCACCGTCTTCGGCATCATTAACATGCCGATGGTGGGCATGGTTTCTTTAAATAAAACAACCGGCACGTAAAAGAGGAAACTAAAGAATACATAGAGGTATAGCTTCCCGAAGTTTGTATTATATCGTTTTTTGTATAGCAGCACGATATCCACCAGGCCCATGATCACAAAGGGAATATTTGAAATCAAGCCCATGGTTTGGGCGTGGTTGAACGATAAAATCACTGTCCAGATCCGAATAAGAAATAGCCCCGGCATGAGAACATCCAACGTGCGATTCGATGCTTTCATCTCCCGCCGAATGTAATAGTAAAACAGGAGATAGAACAAAGACATGGTCATGGCCGAGACGCGGGTGCCGAAGAAAAGATCTGCAGCGTGGAGCTCAAATCCGTTGGCCTGTACATTGGCAATAATCCTTGGAATCAAATGGAAGGCATCGCCAAAGCCCAGGAGCATGGCCATGGCCCCCACGAGGCCGCTGTTTTCCTTTCGCAGAAGCAACATACGGATGCCCAGAAAAATGACAAAGATTAAATACATGCTGTCGAAAAACAGCTCAAATTCTTTCATCGCCGATCCCTCCCAACAAATACTCGATGTATTGTTTCGACGCTTCTCTAAATTCTTCTTTCGTGTAGTCCTCGATCATGCTGTCCTTGATTAACTCGTGAAAAACCGCCATCATGTATAAAATTATATGGGCTTCGCTCTTGCCGTAATGCTTTTTTACAAAATCCTTCCCATGAGAAAGGCTGCTCTTTTCAAAGGCAAGAAACTGCGGGCGGTACAGATTTCTTAAATTGTGATCGTAAAGGGCTTCAAGTAAATAGTCCTGATACGCCCATAGGGTAGCCTCCGGATCGTGATGGTTCTTTTCAAGCAAATCAAAAAAAACATGATGCACCTGCCCCGTGGCTTCCTTCAACACGGTGAAATAACAATCGTCTAAATCGTCGAAATATTGGTAAAACGAACCGCGGGCAATGCCCAAGGTTTTTACAATAGCCGTTACATTAATGGATTCAACCGGCGTTTCTTCAAAGAATTTTCGCAATTCTTTCTGTAGCCGTTCTTTTTTAGATGGTTCTAAATTTTCAAATGTCGCTCTTGCCATAATTCCTCCTTAATGACACATTGTCACTTCTTAAATGATACGCTATTGACCCCTCTTTGTCAACGTCGCTTCTCCAAATAAAAAAATGCCTCGATACCCATCGAAGCATTTTAGAAAAACTGAAACTACACGTCCAAATCCAAATCATCGACATCGCCTGCGTCGTAACTGTCCCAATAACTGTCGTAATCGTCATAAACCTCTTCATCGTCGCCCTCGCCGTCGTAGTCTTCATCATAGAAGACATCCTGTTCTTTAAAGGACGCATCGCCGAAATTTTTGTGCGTGAAGATGCTCCGATCCGGCGTCTCCTCCCGGCGGCGTTCCTCTTCTTCGATGATCCAATGGACGAGCCACCATTCAAAATATTCCTCATCGATAAGTCGGGCCTCTTCCTCTTCTGCTCTTTCACGACGAAGATCCGTCGCCGGTTCAGAAGGCCCATGAGATTTAGATTCCCCCCTCGCATCCTTCACCAATCTCTCCAAGGCGTCAAACTTGACGCTGAAATTCGCTCTTTTCAAGGAATCTCCAGAGGCAAATAGCGGGGACTCCACCTTTTCCAGAAAAAAATCCGCCAAAGTGTTCAGAATCGTTCTTAAAACTTCCAAATTCCATAAGGACCCGTCCTCGTTATAAACGGCCCCCTTATCCATGAGCACTTCTAAATCTAAAATAGCTTTAAATTGACGGTCTTGAATCAAATAGGGATCGGTAATGGCCAGGCGCGCCAAAAAACCGGCGACCTCTTCACTAATGTTACCGGCAATGATTGTGTCGTAAACGGTCTTATAAAAGGTTCGCGCCGATTCGATCACCTCATCAAGGTTCTCTTCCTCATCCTCAAGACCTAAGGAATGAATGATCCGCTCTCTGTCCAAGGGATTTGATGTCGGACGTTGAATGAAATGAGCCCCTTTTTCTACGGGATACGAAGTGCGTTTAACATTATAAGAAATAATCATGGCGCCAAATGCCACGATCAGAAACACGAAAAACAATACGTATGGGTCCATCCAATCACCCCTTCGACGAAAAATACATCCCCTTGCAAAAAAATATATCCGTTGGCATACCTGCTCCGATTAAAAATCATTATCGTAAAATCCATTATTCTATGAATGCAATAAAAAAGCAAGCTTACCTAAGTAAACTTGCTTTGGCGTACCGCAAAGGATTCGAACCCTAACGCACTTAAGATTCAATCTTTGAAGCCTCATCAACTCTCGTTTGATCGTATAGCCCGTCGCCATTGACTTGTATTTATTTATATCTGAATTCATTTTGAACCTTAACTTAAGTTACCATAAGCCTATTCAAATTACAACACTTCTTCCTCGTATTCCTTCATGATCTTATAGAAGGTGTTACGCTTTAGCCCTACAAGTTCCATAAACCTTGTAGCGGTAATTTCTTTACCCTTCCACTTTGGATAGTTTGCTTCTATAATCTCTCTTTGTTGATCCGTTAGCGTTGAATAGTTCATCTTCGGTCTACCCAACTCTACCCCTTTCGCTTTGGCAAGGTCGATTCCTTCCCTTTGGCGTTGCCTTATCTTCAGTCGTTCTTCTTCGGCTATAGCACCTAACACTTCGATTAGAATGTTGTTCACCATCTCCATGACCCATTGAGAAGATTGTTCGCCCTCTAAGTCTACCAGCGTTGTTGGAATGTTAAGTATCTTCACCCTTATGCCTTGCTCTTTGAGGTGTTCCAGTTCCCTTTTGATTTCTTCCTTGTTACGTCCTAAGCGGTCAAGTTCCTTCACAATAAGCGTATCGCCGGAACGTAACATGGTGTTCCGAAGTGCAGAATAGTTTTTTCTCTTGAAGTCTTTTCCGCTTGCCTTGTCAACAATCATATGACGTTCGTCAATAGAAATTCCTTTTTGATTACAATAATCATAAATCGCTTTTACTTGCCTATCCGCATTTTGTTCTTTCGTCGATACTCTCGCATAACCGTAAGTATAACTATCTGCCATAATAGAACCCCCTTTTGATTTGGTGATTCTATTTTAGCCGAAGTGTTTTTAAATGTCCAGTCTTTTTTATAAACATTTGTAAATTATTTTTGCTATGTTTATAAACGCCGTTTCTGTTTGTTTCGCTTAGTTTGTTTTTGTGTACTTTTATAAACAGATATTTTTAAATGGTCATGAATAGAAATCTTCCGTTTGTTCCTTCTATGTATGGTCGATAAACCTTTAGCAACAAAAAAAGATGGATCATATTTCCATTCTGTTTTGAATCTATGATTCATGAATCATTCTATTCGCTTTAAATCATCAGCAACAAGAAAATAATAGGCGGGGAAGGCTATACACTCTCTATTCATACGCTCTATGATTTGTCGTAGTATATTATCCCCTACTTTCATATCTGATTCATACCATTAGCACCTAAACGAATTAGAAGGGGGGTAGTTAACTAATCTTTAAAAAGTTTTATCGGTTGATAATATGCCCCCTAACCCCTTCCATAAAATTGGCGAAGAAAAAAGAATAGGGTTGTCTCCTCATCTCCGCCACAGTCGCCTATACACTAACTTTTTTTATGCCCGTTTTCCGAAACTTTGACATGGAGAGACGGCTCTGTAACGTACTATTCTATTTCAGTTGCTATATAATGGCTTGCTTTCAACGTTTGAATAAGTAGGATCATTTTGATCCCCCTTTGGTGAACCTAGAAATTTCAATGCTCATACTGTCGTGTTATTCGTTCCCATTATGAATTTACGATGAAAATCCTACACCGTTTCGGTGTATGCTATTAAATATACTGATTCAACGCTACTACCCTTCGCCGGTACTTCACTAAATATGGTTCCATCATCTATGACCTAACTTCTACGTTTAGCACAAATGAACATGAATCTTCTAAGTTAAGCAATCATAAAAGGGTTATGGTTAAGAAAAAATAAACGCCTTAAGAACATGTGTTCTAATTGTTCACTTCATATTCAATGCCTATCAATCATGGACTGATCTTTTAAACATTCACTTTTCCTATGTTATATTTTTGTCAAGTATTTTCTCTATTTCTTTTTCTGTATTACCTAACCTATACGCCTACTTCATGCCATTTGTTTGACTTGATCTTTTAAAGTTTAGCACTGAATGATTGTTAATAACTTATCAAGTAAATAGGTTCTCTATATATGGCTAAGGATAACCTCTCTTAATCTGCTATTCTTGTAAAAATAAATTCTAAAAAAAGAAACTTAACAAGATGAACCATCACAACTTAGGAAGTCCCAAGCCGGAAGAACCCGTCAGAATATAAGAACGAATCCATCATTCTTCTTGTCTTATCAACTCTATGATGAACCTACATACTTTGGAAATAGACTAAACTTAATAAAGACAATTTAATCATTCGAAAATTTTTTCTAATTTTCTCATGGAGGATTGTTGTTACTCGTCATCTTGTCACCCTACGTCAAGAGTGTGGACTTTCAGATACCTTCGTCGTTCCTCGCCAGGTATTCGCCCAATTCAGAGAATGAAAGTTATCCTGTTATGGAATCTTGCTACTCGTCAAGAGAAGCGAAAACCTCAATCTTTGTATGCTTTTTTAAAATCAAGACGGCGAATAGAGGCTTTTCTGCCCCCTATCGCCTTAATCTTTAATCTAATTTAATTTAAGAATGCGTTTCAAATATGTGTTGTTCTAAGATTGACGCACTTTCTATATATAGTAGTAAATTTGCGTCAATTTAAGAACATTCATTCTCTACCATATCCAGTTCTTTCGATAAATTTATAAATTGTCTTGTTTCGTGATTCTCCTTTTGTAGGCTTGAATGATTCTATCTCGTAACCATATTCAATCAACTGTTCATTGATTTTCATATAACTTTTTAACGGCTTCCTATTCTTATTCTTAAAATTCAATTCTTTCGCCAATATATCAAATTCATCTTTTAACAATTCCCTATTCCCATACTTCGAGAACGTACGTTCTATTGCTTGTGCCTTTTGCTTTTTCTCTTCTTTTATTTTTCGTTTCTGCTTTTTTTGTTTTATGCGTTCAATCTCTGCTTTGTCTTTTTCAAATTCCTGATACAGTTCTTCTATACCATAAACTTCGCTAATCACTAATTGTTCATCACTTTGTGTGAAATAGGAATATAAGCATTCAAAGTAACTAAAGGTAAGTTTCTTATAAACGCCAATTCGAAATTCTTTCAGATCTTCGTATGCTTGTATTTGCGCCGTCAGTTGCGCTCTCTTAAAAATGTTATCCGTTAAGCTTCTATTTCTTTTTAGTGATGTTATGTTGTTTTGTATGCTTGAATAGTCCGGCACGGCAATCATAACATGAATCGGGTTGTTTGTACGCCTATCTTTCGTTCTGATTCTACCCAGCATTTGGATTGCTTCATCGTAGCTAACTTCTTCTATGAATATTCGCTTAACGTTCGCATCCTTAATATTCACCCCGTTATCTAACGCTTTCGTTGTTACTAAAACATCGGCGTTGAATCGCTCGTTCTTGATAATGTTTTCTCTTTCTCTATCGTTAATAAATTCGTTAAATCCATTCGAGTCGTAACGACTACATATAAACAAACCACCTTTCAAGGATTTGTCTATCATTTTTCGTCCTTCTGCTTTTCCAAAGAGATGAAACCCCTTCATTTTGTTGTTTGTGAAATAAATTAGCTTATCTTTTGGGTTAGATTTACTTAGTTCTTGTTCCAGTCGCTTTTCTTTGTTTCGCTCATGAATAAATTCAAATGTGTAGCTGCTTGCAGTGTGTTCCAGTATATCTGTTTGCCAGTAATTGAGTATTGGACTTTCATCCTTCCCTGCGTACTCGAGTTCCACTGTTATATCTTGAGGCAATGGTTTCAATATCACGATCTTTTGATTCTCTTCTACATCATTCAACACCTCAAATTCCCTAATTGCTTCTATCAGAGTTTCAGGTGTTGCCGTCAAATACAGTTTGGTAACTTTATTCTTGTTAAAAATATAACTAAAGTGTTCGGCGGTTTTATTGTTGAATGTGCTATCCGTTGTGAAGTAGTGGGCTTCATCTAAAATAAGATAATCCAAATCCTGGATCTCTTCCCTGATGAAACGCTCTGTTTTTTCAAATGCTTCAATGATTGTTTCCTCTTCCTCTTCGTCTAACATCCTGTTTTTATCTTTGGTATTTAATTCTTCTATGAATACCAATGCTTTTTCTTTGGCAGATTTTGAATCATCTAAGGCTTTATCTATGATCTGATAACAATAGCTTGGAATCTGAATGTTTGAAATCTTCATGAATTGGTTTCTATAGATTTTATCCCTCGTTTGTCCCTTTAGTAATGCACGATTCGAAAAAATGGCTATCTTGCTTTTTGGTTTCTGCTTTACAAGATATTCAAATAAAAAATTTGTCTTGCCTGTTTCTACAGGTGATGAAATCAATATGTTCTTTTTGCCCTGTTCTTCAAGTTTTAAGATGTCCTGATATAGTTCTTTTGAATTGACGTAGATTTCTTGATCAGTCATAACTTCCCTTTTCTTCTATATGTCATACTACTAAGGGGAAGTTCCCTTCCCCCGTTCGTATAATTTTCTGCTTCTCTCTTATAGTTTACTTACTTTCGTATCGTCTCACAATTGGATTCGAACCTAATTCTTTTCGCCGGTTCATATCCTTAATACTGGCATAAAAATAATAGGCACTATCTACTAAGGTTTGAATATTGAATCGCCAATCTTTTTTTGTGTTTCGCTTATGGTTCGGTTTCTTGCCCATACGATGAAGGCAAGGCGTGAAATGAAATTCTATGTCTCGTTCCGTATCATCTAAGTAAATGGTAGCTATGGCTATATCTGTTTTCTTGCTCTTGCTTTTCTGATAGATCACTACACGATTTCCGTTATTTTCTGTCTTTATGTCCAGTCCGATTCGGTTCATCTGATCGTATAGTTTTAAGTACTGATCCACGAATACATTCACATATTCAAAATCAATTCCGCTATTCATTTTCTTTTGTTCCTTATCTATTTTTATTGCTCCTTTTGATTATCTACAAGCTTTTTAGCGTTAAGGTAATAAGTGGCTATGCTTCTATAAAGTGTTTCCACATCATCTTGTACTGTTCTGTTTTTAAATTTCTTCGGCTTCGCTTCGGCATATCGTTTTCTATACGCCACATAGGAATCAATGTTAAAACACATCGGATAGTATTTTTCACTTGCTAAATAGATAAGAACAACAACTTTACTTTCGTTCATTTCCTTATCGAAGTAGTAAATAACGACTTTTCTTCCTCTATCTTCTACCTTGCTTCGAAGTCCTATACGGTTCATGTTTTCCATTAGTGCTTTATAGCTTGTAACATTTTGAATTTCCAATTATTTTTCTCCTTATCAGATTATTTTAGCTTCTATTTCAAGGCTCTAGGTTCTAATTTAAAGCGTTTTAATTTTATCTTGATACTTACACTTGCCTGAAAATAGAAAAAGGCTATTGCTGTTTAGCACAATAGCCTTATGAATTTGTTATGGTTCATCGAAAAGAGAAGTTGAGTATCGAATGATGCTCATCGCCTTAGCAGTTTCTTTTCTGCTTTATGTTTCGTCTATTGGCTTGCCTTGTAGTGGAACAATATGTAGGCTTCGCCTTTATGAATCAGTTGGGTTGCTTATGGCTCGCACGATTTTCTAAGTAACTTTAGTAACATCACCTTCCTAATTTGATCTATTTTTGTGAACATCACTATCTCTTATTCTCTTTTCACTTATATTATACCCATTTAGGCAAGCGTTAACAACCTTTCTTCAAATTTTTTATCTTCTATAACCCGCATGGTTAAGCCGTTTATATTTGTAATTGAATCGTAATATAAGAACATTGATTCGTTTTTTATGCTTGTTTTCCCATTTTTCCCGCTCGCTATCATGATCTAAATTAAAAGCCCTAACATAAGCGTTAGGGCTTCTTTCTTAATAGTCCGTTAGGAAATCTTCTAAATCAATATCTTCATAATCAAAGAACGGTTCTTCTTCACAATCAATTGGCGGATCGTATTTAGCTTCTTGATTCGTAAGAACAAAGGTAAATACTAAATTTGCGAATTGGTGAACGGGTATATGCCAATCTTGTTTCCGCTCGCCAACTGTATTGACTTGTGAACAGTAATAATCCCGAAGGTTATCAATGTTGAATTGTACTTGTGCCGGTGAACCCGACGACGTATCAATCTCTGCTAAAATACTTACATCTCCACCTTCGCTAACGGTAATGGTGTCCTCTTCGAAGGTTGTTTCACAGCCGCAAAATTCCATACACTCTTCAAATTCTCTATAATTCATTCCAATTCCTACCTTTCATGCTTCTTTTTTGTTACTTCTTCTTATTTGAGGCTCTCACGTCCATTTTAAGGCGTTTTAATCTTTTATAGATGGAATTATATTCCTATTTATCTATAATGTCTTATATTTGATTGTGTAGCCTTATATGGTGATATTATCCTTGTTTCTAATTCTAAAGCGTTGATTATCTCTGTTCTTCTTCCGTATAAGCCCTTTTATAGGCGAAGCGGTCTTGTGCGAACGTAACAGGTCATTTTCATCGATCTGAATATATTTTTTTGTCGTGTTCAGATTGCTATGCCCCATGACCTTTTGAAGATAAAGAAGATTCCCTTCATGGCGAAGGTATTCTGTTCCGAAGAAGTGGCGTAGTTGATAAGGTGTTACCTTTACGCCTGCTAACTTTGAATAACGCTTCATGTTATTTCTTAGGACGTGTGTTTCCATTTCTTCGCCGTCTTCCGTTAAGAATAGATGGTCCTTGTTCTCCCATTGACTTAAGACGATTTCCCGAAGATCGACAAGGCTGTTCTTCACTTCATTAGATATAGGCGTAATACGATCTTTTTTCGTTTTTGTAATGTCTTTTGTGAGGAAGATATATCCCTTCTGCAAGTCTACATGACTCACCTTAAGGCGTACCACTTCCGCTGGTCTTATGCCGGTATCTGCCATTAGCAGAATCATTGTTCTATCTCGCTTACCCACATAACTGTATGAAGGTATAACCGCCAACAAGGCTTCCAGTTCTTCAATACAGGTAGGCTTCGGCTGGTCATCTTCTTTTCGCCTTGTGATCTTTAGTTCCTTGATTGGATTTGCTTTCAGTATCTCTTCTTCAATAAGAAAATTAAAATAGCAATTCAAATGTGCCCGTTGATTATTGAACGCCATATCAGAATACCAATTGATCTTGTAGAAGAAGTCCGCTGTTTGCTCTAGGAGATTGTCATAATCCATCGGCTTTTCAGTTTGGTGTTCAAAGTTCATGAATATTTTGCGATAGCTTTCTAAGGTAATTTCTTTAATGCCATTCACTTTTTTAGACAACAAAAAACGCATTTGCAACGTGTCTAGTTTAAATTGACTTTTCTTCATATCACCCTCTTTTCATACTCCAATAGTTAGAGGTTAAAAGAATTCGGATATAAAGTAAGTTATTTAAAATCTAAACACGCAACAAATGCGTATTTCTGCTAAGCTTACCTAAGTAAACTTGCTTGGCGTACCGCAAAGGATTCGAACCCTCGACCTTCTGGTCCGTAGCCAGACGCTCTATCCAGCTGAGCTAGCGGTACAAATGGAGCGGAAGACGAGATTCGAACTCGCGACCCTCGCCTTGGCAAGGCGATGCTCTACCACTGAGCCACTTCCGCATATGGTGGAGGAGAGTGGATTCGAACCACTGAAAGCTGAGCTAACGGATTTACAGTCCGTCCCCTTTGGCCAACTCGGGAACTCCTCCATATGTAATTGCATCCATTTTAGAAAA
>NZ_JBBKBU010000017.1:0-49143 GCF_037892835.1 Peptoniphilus sp. HCN-40583 | reverse complement strand
AGGCGCCGACTCTCGGCGCCTTCTTTATTGCTTGTATTTCCTTTTATCCATTTACTTTCACGATGCATTAAAAAGATCGACACCGTTTATAAGAATGGAAGCCGCAGTCAAAACCCACAAGGCGCGACTCAGGGTGGGCATGGTGTCCATCAGTCCGCCCCAATCACCGTCCGCCACCCGGGCGGCGCCGTCAGCGTAAAAGGCGCAGAGGGCCAGGGCCGTGAGGGATAAACTCGCCCAACGGAAGACTTCCCGTTTTTTTCCGGGCTTCCGTAAATTCATTAGGGCGAAAGCCGCGGCGCCCATGCCAAACACGAGCCACATGGCCTCAGTCCTTCCCTTCCGTCATTTGTTTCTGCGACAATTCTTCCAGGGCCTTTACGTCTCCTTCCCGCACCATCGTCTGCGGTATATCCATTGCGAAAAATTCATCTTTAGGCTTTTGTACCTCGCCCTTTTCGTTCACCCTCTTTTCCGAAGCGAGGTCGATGGCATAGGCGGTCACATTTAGGCCCTCGGCATCCATGATCTCCTGCGCCCGTTGCAACACGGCCATGGCCTCTTTCGCCGTGACCTCGTCGCCCACGCCCTCGATATCCACTTGCAGTTTAAAGGGCAGATGCTTCATGTCCACGGGCTGATCCACCGTCAAATACTCCGTGGGATCCACCTTGTCCCAATAAGACAATGTTATTACATAGGGAAAGTCGTAGGCCTTCTCCAGATCGTGGCCGTGCTCGCGAAGGGCAGCGTCAAAGCGCATCATCGTGTTGTTGATGCGCCACTTGTAAGTATCCTCCCGAAGGCGACCGAGGGCATCGAAACACAATTCAAAGGCCGAATCCTCGCTGTTCTTGTCTTGCAAATGCACCACGTACTCGGGAGCCTTAAAGTTATAAAACACCTTTTCGCGGGCCAAATCCAAATCGCCGTACTTTTCTGCGATCACCTTGTCCGCCCCGCGCTCCGCCAAGGCCTTCGAAATGGGATTGCCGAAGATCGCGTTCACCACCGCAAGAACAAGGAGAACAAAAATGGTGAGGACAATCTTTTTAACGCTTAATTACATCGCAAGCCTCCCAAAAAACTTCCCAAAAGGGCTAAGACGCCATAAATTGCCACGTAAATCAGGGCCGATTCATTGTAGAAAATCCAAATGGACGGCAAGAAACACAAACTCACCGCCGCAGGATAGAGCAGGTGAAAGCCCCGCATCCTGCCGTAAACAATCGAAATGGCGAGGCACAGGACGGGCATGGCGAAAAGCAAGACCATCATCGCCCCCACCGTGTTCCGCATGACAAGGGGCAAAAGATAAAATGTTGCGAGGATGCCCGCGAGATATGGAATCATGTTTTTAAAAACCTTCATAGCGCCTCCCAAAATTTGCACAACCATACTCTCTTTCCTTCATTATACCCGCCGGAGAAAACCAATGCTCGACCCTGCGGCATTCTTAGACGAAACACCCACATTGTAAAGAAATTGTTCCCAAGAAAAAAGGCACCGCCACCGGTGCCCCTGCCTTCATCCATTGTTCGGCGATTACTTTTCCGCCTGCGCATCCCTGTCGATGGCGGCCAATCGCATCAGCCACTTTCTTATGCACCCTTCTTCAAACATTCGGAGCAGAAAGCCCTCGCAAAACCTTTCGCCCCGCATGCTCGCCACGATGAGCGCCATAACCGCTTGCCCGTCCAGGGATTCCGGATCCGTCTCGGCCATGGCCTCCGTGCTCCTCTCGATGCCGAGATCTTCGAGGATAGCGTAGTAATTTTTGAGCCTCATCTCTTTGTGCGCGTCCACAAAAGCCATGATGTCTTTCCTAAACTTGCCTATCGCCTCAGTGTAACGCACATAGGGAAAGTGAACTTTGTTTTCATCGATAACCCACTTGCCGTAGCTCTCTTCCTTAAACACATCCAAATACTTCGTCAAACTTTCGTACATGGTGTACTCCTTTAAAATTCAGTTAAGTTACGCCACATTGCCGTTTAACGCTTTTACAATAACCGCGATGTTTACATTGAAAAGCCATTTATTAATGGCACTTCCCGGCACTGTATCTTCCCCGACCTCCACGGCAAAGAGCTTTTCAAAACGAGCCTGCTCCTCAGGGCTCAACTGATCGTAGTGGATCCCCTCTTCGGGAAATTTCAGTTTCACTTCCCGGGTGCGATAATCGACCAAATAACCATTCTTTACCTCCTCTCCCATTTCGTAAAAAAGGTGGGATCCCCGACTTCCAAGCCGAAAATATCATACGTATATCGATCCAAATCCTCCCTAGGTGTTGACGTCAGGCCCACGATCTTCGCGTCAAAGTAATCGAAAATGGTTTTGTAGCGCTCGTAAATGGAGCGATGGGCCTCGTCAATAATAATCAAATCGAAATAGCCCACGGTGAAAAAGCGCTCCTTGCCCTCTAAATGCAGGCGGTCCATGGCATTGATCATGGCGGGATAAGTAGAAAAGAGCATGCGCGCCGTGGCGAGCTCCTCAGGCCGGGTTTTCCCCTCGCCCACCGATGCAATGGACAGATCCGGCAGCAATTGTCCGAAGGTCCTCATGGCCTGCTTCACCAAAGCTACGCGATCCGCCAAAAACAAAATCCGCGTCGCCCGATTGGCCCCCATCATCATGTCCACAATGCTCGCCGCCGTGCGCGTTTTGCCCGTTCCCGTAGCCATGACCAAAAGTGCCGCCGGGTAATTGGCTTCGAAGCGCTCCATCACCGCCTTCACCGCCATAATCTGGTAGGGCCTGACGGCAATGGAAGCCTTCGGCTGATCCACCGTCAAATCTTCTGCTGGATCGATCTTGCCCCATAAAGTAATCTGATAGGGAAAGTCGTGGGCCTTCTCCAGGCCGCTACCGTTATCATGAATGGCGCGGTCAAAGCGCTCCACTCATGTTGTCGATGTGCAAGTCGTACGTATCCCTTTGCAGGCGGCCGAAGGCATCAAAACGCAATTCAAAGGCCGCATCCTCGCTGTTCTTGTCTTGCAAATGCACAACGGACTCGGGAAGCTTAAAATTATAAAACATCTTTTCGCGAGATAAATCCAAATCGCCGTACTTCTCCGCGATTACCTTGTCCGCCCGCGCTCTGCCGACGTCTTCGAAACATGATTGCTGTATAAGATGTTCAGCACAACAAGAACGGTGGCAAAGAGGATGGAGAAAGCGATCTTATCAATATGTCTTTTCATCGCAAAACTCCCCGAAAAATCCCCTAATTTACCGACAGGTTCCCGTTAAACTTAGAATTTTAATTCAGTGATTCAAAGGGGTTTGTAATCAACTATCTCTTGAACAAATTTTCGAGCTTCTTCAAGTTTTGCCTCAGTTGCTAAATCGTAGTTTTCTAATACATGATAAACCCAATCTTTCTTTTCTTTATTAACTGTTTTATCAAAACATTCCATTTCACCGACCGGAACTACAAATAGACCGGCGGATTTACACGCCGCTTCAACCTTTTCATATGCTGCAGGTTCATTACCGGTAAATCCCAACTTACCCACTTTCTTTATCTGATCCCAGGCATTATCTGCAAAACTGTTTTTTGCATTCATACTATCGTATATAATTTTCATATCTGCAGATAGTGTCACGTTCCAATCTATTCCAAAGGCAGCTGTAATTGGCTTAAAAATATTGCTGGAGTTTAATAGATCAAAATCACAAATAGCCGCTACCGGAACATTCACTGCCTTTAGTGCAATAACAACATCTTTAATGCGTGTTTTCCCTCCGCAATGAGTAAACAATATATCCGGTGCAATTTCATTTTTATGTTCATACATTGCATCTATAATTGCCTGATAAAATAAACAGTCATAGTCACTTTCGCAAACGACGACTTTTTCGTGGAACAAGCCGCTCAGTATATTAGAATATCGCAGAATAGGATTACTCCATAATTTCTTTATTTTATTGTTTTGAAGTACACTCATTCTGTTAATGTTACTATCTCGATTGATTCTTATAACTGTAACATTCTCACTATTGGCGTCGAGCAAACCTTGTAAAAAATCCTCACTGTGTGTGGATATTAGCAACTGTCTATCGGTTGGGTTATTATTGGCAAGCATCTTGCCCAGTAGCCTAGCTTGAGGCGGATGTAAAAAAGCCTCCGGTTCATCAATTAATGTAATAGAATACTCAGATGTAAATGTATCAAGTAAGATGCTGGCAAAACTACGCATACCATCCCCTTGATCTTGGAGTTTAGGCAATTCATTAACCTGACTGTAATACTCATCCTGTTCTGCAATTGTAAAAGCTGTTTTATCAGGAGCCTGTCCGGTATGCAGCGGAATTGTTTGCATATCATTTCGGTTTACAACTAAATCAGAACCAAATGCTTGACGAAAATACTCCGACAACTTCTGTGCAAGGGATTCATTCTGATTCAATTTGTAAATTGGATTTCGTTCAGGATTGTCATTTCTTCGTAAAGCATTTGATGAAGTTAATCGACGCTCTGTACTCAGCCTCTTTATGAATAATAGATGCAAACCGTTATAGAGTGTTCGATTTTTCCAGAGACTCTGTAACGTGCTTTTATCAAAAATACCGCCAAACTCGAATGTTTTATAATGTCCCTGCTGATTCACATTAAAGTGCTCTCTAAAAAATGTTGTTTCATCTATCTTTCCTAAAAAAACATGTTCAGTATCTTTTATCACAATAGTTGGAAATGAATTTGAGCCATCCAAACCTGTCTCGACATCCCTTAGTACTTGGCTCTTTCCACTATTATTAGCACCGGTAAATACAATAACGCTATTATAATTAAGCGATAATTTTGTATCGTCATTAAATGTGATGTTTTTCAAAAATACTTGGGGCTTTTGTATAGCGGTTGTTTCGTTAACTTCTAGATTCATACGCATACATTCCTCCAATGTTCTACTATTGATTCTCTATAATCCATATAACACGGAATCGACAAATTCTAATTCATCTATTTATTACTTAAAATAATCATTTCTACTCCTTTAGTTTTTTAATACCACTATCACCAATTTTTTCAAGTGATCTCAATTGTGTTATGGCAAGTTTTCTAAGTTCAATCATTCTTTCTTTTTGATTCATACCTTTACCAATAAGGACTGCATTATAACTTTCCATATTTGCAAGCACTAGTAACTCATTCAGGCTTGCATAATCTCTCATATTACCTTTTAAACCCGGATTTTCTTCACGCCACTGTTTAGCTCTTTTATTAAATAAAGCCACATTGAGCATATCTGCTTCGCTTGCGTATTTATAAGATAACTGTTCATTGGTAAGATCCTTTAAAATATACTCTTTAATTGCATCTGTATGAATTTTATAGTTGATTTTTGAAATTTCCCGATTAAGATTCCACCCCAGTGACAATCTTGAATTTTCATCTGATTTAAGTCTTTTATAATCTTGAATAATGTAAAGCTTAAATTCCGGTGAAATCCAGGAAGCAAATTCCATTGCTATATCGCTATGGGCAAACGTGCCTCCATATCGTCCTGACTTGGAAACTATACCTATTGCACTTGTCTTCTCAATCCATTTTTTTGGTGATAGTGTAAATGCATTACTACCGGCTTCATTTTTTAACCTATCGAATTCGATAGGTTTAAAATCAGGATTATGCAATGATTCCCATAAACCTAAAAATTGAATGTTATCCTTGCCCCTTAACCAGTTATTAATAACTATAAATGGTTCATCACTTTTATATCTTGCAATATCCGTTAGACTTATATAGTCGTTCTTAAAATCTTCAGTATAAATCTGAATAGCAAAGCCCTTTGCTTCAATCGTGTCTTTTTTCACCTTAGACATGTGAGTTCCTCCTTTATACTGATATATTATTTACAGCATTTATTTTCGTAATAACTGCTCTAAGCAGCACACCAACGACTCATTTTTTGATTTTATACTTTAAATGAGAAAGCGGGCATCTTTCATGTAACGGGAAAAGGCCGTGTCCCCTTCGTCGCCCTGAAGGTTTTGAATAAATGGGAAAATTTCTTCGCTGACGAGGCGATATATGTCTTGTGCCGGCAAATTTTTGAACTTACTCCAACGGTAATGCTGTTTGTCGGCGGGAAAGATGCTCTCCACTTTCATGCCGAGGAGCTCCCCATCTTCTTCTTTTGCTAATTCGATTTCGTCCAGATTTTTCATAAAGAGCAAATAGGTGATTTGTTCAATATTGGTTAAGGGATTGGTGGAGCCTTCCGTCCAAAGGGTGGTCCAAATCCCGTCGATTCTGTTGCGCGTTTCGCCTGTGAGCATGGTATTTCTCCTCTTTCCTTGATCTTTTTATCATATCACAGGATGAATACGTTTTTCCACGATCGCACCCCACAAAAAAATCCACCGGGTTTCCCCGATGGCTTTACTTCTCCCTTACCCGGTAGATGAAATCGCCGCGGTAAAAGATGTCCATATAGATTTCCAAGTCTTCGTCGCCGCGGCTCAAGAAGCCGGTGATGAAGCAGTTTTTGTAGCCGTGGTAGGTGCTCATAATGTCCATGGCTTTGAATTTTGAATGGAAGGCGTCGAGGAAGGTCGCCAGGGTCATTTTTTCGCCGACGAAGCCGCCCACATTCCCCGTCAAGACGTTTTTGTATTCCATGATATAAATATAGGAATCTTCCGGGGGCACGCCGGTGACGATGACCTCGCCGTCCACCATTTCATCGGAGGCGGTATCAACGAAGCCGTATTGGGGCACGAGGCGCAGCTCGCCGCTGTCGTAATCGACGTCCATGGCGATGATGTGGGCATCGTGAAGGCTGAAGCGATCCCCCGCTTCTTTTTCTCTCTTGTAGTCGGTCATCTGTTTTCCTTTCTCGTCCTGCGATCCATTATACATGGCTTTTTTCGGCGACTAAGCTCTATTTGCACCTGCAGACGCCGACGGCCATGTGGTGTATCATTTGTTTTCTTCCCCACGCAAAACAGCCACAGAGGCGCTCTCCGTGGCTGTGTTTTCTCTCTACAGATCCCTGACTCCCACCAGTTCCGATTTCACCAAGAGGCGTTTGTTGTTTTTCGGATAGGGGTGGCAGCTCATAAGGTAGAGCTTGGTCTTGTCTTCTTCGCGAATGAAGCGGCTCCAGTCGTTGGGCTCCACCACTTCGTCGCCCATGACTTGGTAGTAGAGGACCTGCTTGTGGGTGGTGATTTTTATTTCGTCGCCGGGTTCCAGTTTGCCGATATGCAAAAAGTAATCCAACCCTTTGCCCGAGCCGCGGTGGCCGGCCAAGACGGTGATGGTGTTTTTCGACCTGCTCGGGGGATCCGTGGTTTTCACTACGCCGGCGCCGAGGAGGAGATTTTTTTTGCTCGTGTTGTCGAAAATGGGCAGCACCACGCCGATTTTATCGATGCGGATGACACCCAGGGCGTTCTCGTAGGTGATGGCATCTTCCTGAGGGGCGTTGGCAGGCTCTTGCCCGCCTTGGGCGCTTTTTGCCGCCTGCGCGGCTTTTGCGGCTTTGTCTTTTTCCGCCGCTTTGAGCATCGCATCTTCCAGGGCCATGGCGACTTTTTTCTGCTTTTCGTTTTTGAAATGCACCTTAATGGGAATCGCCGCTCCGATAAGGAGAAGGGAAATCCCCAAAATGATTAGGAATTTCCCTTGCCTGTTTTTGTTTTTACTTGATTTCATCGACGGATTGTCTCCGCTTTTTAATGCCGATGCCGAGAACCACAGCGCCTACTGCGGCCAGGCCTGCGGCGTAGACCACGGGGCTGATGCCGTCGCCGGTCTTGGGTAATTTGCCGTTGTTGGCTTGGGTGCCTTGGCTTGTGCCTGTAGCCCGTGCGCCTGTGGCGGTGACGGGGTCGCCGTAAACGGTGATCTTGCCGTCTTTTGCGGCGACGGTATCGCCGGATTGGATCTTGCCCAGGGCGATGCTGCCGTCTCGATTCACGGCGAAGTTAAAGTCGCGGGCCAATTGATAGCCTTGGGGCGCCGTCTTCGTGTGGAAGCGGTAGCTGCCCGGTTGCAACTTCACTTTGTAGCTTGTGGTGGAAGTGGTCCAGCTTGCGACGGATTTTCCGTTTTGGAGAATTTCCACGGTGGCGCCGGAGAGTTCGACGCCGCTTTTATTGGCGATGCTGAATTCCACCCAGACGTTTTGAACCTGTGCGCTGCCTTTCGTCTTTCCTTGTCCCGGTTTGTCCGCCGGCTTGGTTTCCGGCTTCTTGTTGGGGTCTTCCACAGGTGCACCGGCCGATTCGCCGACGACGATGAGGCCGCCTTCTTTCAGCTTCACGTTTTCACCGGCTTGAACATTGTTCAGGGTGACGGTGCCGTCTGCTTTCATTTCAAAATCAAAGTCTTTGGCGACTTTGTGGCCGATGGCGGCAGAGGCTTCGTGGTATTTGTAGACGCCCGGTTCCAGTTCCAGCTTGGTGCTGTCGGATCCGCTCTTCCAAGAAGCGATTTTGATGCCGTCTTTGTAGATTTCGATTTCGTTTCCTAAAAGGGCCTTGCCCGAAACGTCCACTCGGCTGAATGTGACGACGCGCTTGGCGTTTTTGCTGACCAAAGCCAGTTCTTGATAGGGCCCGAAATCGGTATGGCCGTAGTTGGCTTTGACAATTTTTTCTTTTTCAACGGTTTTAACGGTGAAGCGAATGGGCTCTGCCGCCGTGTATCCGTAGGGCACCGTGGTTTGCGAGAATTCATAGTCTCCGTCGGGGAGGTCTTTTACAGCGATCGCTTTCCAGGTTTTTTCGCTAAACCATGTCGCTACGACCTTGCCGTGGCTGTCTTTAATCTGTAGTTCCGGCCCGAAAATATCCCTGCCGGTGCTGTCTTTCAGTTTGAAGATGATTTGTTTTTCCAGGGGATCCGCTTTTAAGAACAGGGTTTCGTTGCCGTCCTTTTTATCCAGATATTTTTCGTCTGCTTCGGCGACTTTAATTTTACCGTCTTTATCGACTTCAAATTCAATGGATTCTTTTTCAAGCTTATAGCCGTCGGGCAACTTGGTATAGGTCAGTTCATATTTGCCCTCAGGAAGTTTTTGTTCTCCCGGCGTTTTCGGAATGTTCCATATTTTTGCCGTCGTAATCTCGCCGGACTCATTTTTCTCCGGTTTTTCTACGATTTTCAGTTCTGCTCCGGCCAATTCATTGTTGTGGATATCGCGAATCCCGAAGAAAGTCTTGCTTTCTTCTTTTTTGATCGTCATGGTCAGGAGATACTTATCTTTCTTGGTTAGCTCTTCACCATTTAAAGTAACCACACCGGATTTTCCAATATTAAATTCAATGGCTGCCGGCATTTTATAACCGTCGAGTTTTTCTGCCAACTTAAATTCATAATTACCCGGCTCTAAATCCAACTCTGACTTTGCATCTTTATCGTCCCAAATTTGTTTCGGTTCAACATCTTTTCTTACAATTTGAAATTTTGCCTTAGTCAATTCTTCTTTGGATTCGTTAATTAAACTAAAGGCAAATTTAGCTTTTTTAAATTCGTCTTCAGTCTCCTTGTTTCCTTTATCGGTGCCCTCACCGCCTGTAGGTGTGTCCTGTGGATTCGGTGTCACCGGATTGGGATCGGCGCTTTGGTGATTCGCATCTTTTGGTTGCGTACCTTCGGGTTTCGGATCCGTATTCGTCTTTTTATCACTGGCCACTTCACTGCTCGTAGTGAACAGCGCCGTAAACGGAGAAGCAAGTTTCCCAAAGAATGCGCCTACCCTCGACTTCTCTTTCCTCGGCTTTTCCACAGAAACAGTCGCGGTCCTATTTCCCGATTCCTTCGCCGGCTTGGCCGCCAATGTCGGGGAGACTGTGGCTAAAACAAAAGTCATGGCTAACAGTAGGGCTGTTAATTGTCTCTTCATTTTGTCACTCCTTCTTCAATCATGTAAGGCTCAAGGACGCCGATCGCAACGGTTTTCATCTGCCGCCTGAGGCTATGTCAAGAAATGTTCCTCTCCATGGTGCACAGAAAAGAAATCCCCCATCCTTCTATTTCATCAAAGCCTTTGCTAAATTCCTTATTTAACATGTATATTATATCACGATTTATTGATCTTATGGGGAAAATTCACCGAAATAGGCGGCGATCTTTGCATCACATTTCCCTTTCGGCGGTTTTCGGGCATAAAAAAAACGCACCCTTTCAGGTGCGTCATTTGGTGGACAGTACTGGACTTGAACCAGTGGAGATATGGCTTATAAATGGCTAAAAATACACATTTACAGAGTTATCAATGGAAAAAGTGGGGAGAAAAAGCGGGGACTGTGATATAAAAAAGGCGGTTATCATTACCGCCTTTTGTGTTTATTTAAAGTATTTTTCTAACGCCCTGATAATGACGTCGCTCTTGCTCACGCCTTGTTTTGACCGTTCCACCTCGATCTTGTCATTGAGCGCTGCGGGAATATACGCGTATACTCTGACCACGCTTTCATCTTCTACGACTACGCCAAATTCGCTTTCGTAGGTCTCGGCGGGGAGATGTTCCTCCGCCCACTCCTTGGCCTCGTCGTAGGTCAAGGGCTTGATGATCGCCAAGCCCTCGCGGCTCGAGTCACCGTATTCCCGGCTGTATCGGCTTCCGGGCCCACCATCGCAAAAAAGGAAGTACTCGCCTGTTCTTTTGCGGTACAAATCCTCATCGTAGCCGTACAGCCGATCCTCGGGCTTGTAGCAGTACGAGCTTATATAAGTTGCGGTGTTGGTGTCGTAAACTTTATTCTTAATGATCTTTTTCATAATTTCCTCCTGTGGATTTTAGAAGGGGCCCGAAGACCCCGCCAAGTTTATTTTGTGAATCTTGCGAATGCGTCACCTTTTTCTATTTTTGCGATTCCTTGTTTTATTAGATAGTCGTATATTAATTCTGTATATTCGTCCCAGTACGTTGTATCCCAATCACTGCACCATGATTCCTGTATTATATCGACGTAGCCAACTGTTACATGATCCCAGCTACATTTAAATGTTGGGCTTAATGCTATCGTTTGCCCGCCGTATAAGTCTGTCGAGAGATAGACGCGTTCTTTTTCGCCGTTTCTTTCGTTTTCGTCCCAGTAGATTTTGCCGTAGTTGGTCAAGGATTTGTTTGTCATATTGTGTCTCCTTTTTTGATCCTCGGGCGTTGCCCTTATTTCTATCTTGATTACATTATATACTAGAGTTGGCGGCAAGTCAAGTCTTTTTTAAAACTTTTTTTGACTTTTTTAAAAAAATCGGGTATATTAAAAGCGTAGCGAGGCGGGTTTGTCATATTGTCTTGCCTCGTCAGGTCTAAGACCTGTGGATTTAAAAATATTTCTTAAGGACAGCGATCGGGGCTATGCCCCGCGGATTGAAACATATTTTTATACGATCGCGATCAGGGGTTTTGCCCCTGCGGATTGAAAAGTGTCTGTATGCGATTGAGATCAGGGGCGTGACCCCTGCGGATTGAAATGAGTCAATATGCGACTGTTCTAAGGCAAAAAGGGGAGCTTCGGCTCCTCTTTTTGTTTGCCCTCAACTCTTGCATTTTTTGCAATAGTTCGATTTTCTCACGATTCCGCGCCCGCGTAATCCGCGAAAATGGCCGTTTTTTGATTTTACACGCACGATTAGCTCACGATTAGCACAAAAAAAGAGGCTTACCGGGGATTACCCGATAAGCCTTTTTGTGGATTAAAGTATCGTTGTTTTTTATGGAGCGCTTTAAACTCCTCTTCCGAGAGTAGACGTTGGATCGCCGTTTTGTACTCCCGGCAGTAAGGATATTTGCCCGCATCCACGATTTGACGCACGCGCAGTGCGTCTTTTTTTGTGTGCATGTGGGCGTGTTGGTCATAGCTGCCGCCCTCGCGCTTTACGAGCCACGGGCGATCACCGCATCCGGGCTTATACAAAATGGTCAGCTGCATAAGCTATTTTTGCGCGTGATCTTTAAAGGCCTCTCTCTCTTGTGGGCTGATAATGCCCTTGTCTCCAACTCTCGAGCCGCTCTCGTAAAGCCCGACCGCCGACAGGCCGATCACGATGCCTGTCACGATATGCTCGGGAGAGATCCCCGCCACGGCGACGTACATCACCGCACCGACGAGGATCGCAACGATCGGGGAGTATTTAGCCGGGAGGCCCGCAATTTTACAGGCCTGTACGATACCCAGAGTTGCTGCCGTCAGAACAATTGCATTTTCCATTTTTTACCTCCTTGATTGCCCTTACCAACATAGCCGCCACTTCGGCGCGGGTAGCATACCGTCTCGGATAGCTTCCGTCCGTGATGCCCAAGCGTGTAGCTTCTTCCCACTCTTCCTTCGCCCAGTCGGGCGGGGTCATGTCCTTCGCCTGCTCCTCGTAAAGCTCAAATTTCTTTTCGATTTCTCGCATACTTTCCTCCGCCTCCTCGTATTGATATTTTTTCGCGGGGTCATTTTTAACCATCGCTTCCCGTCGTGCGATCTCCGCCTCTTGATCCACAGACACAGCTGTGGACGACTTGGACAGATCGACCTTTAATTTGATCGGCCCCTGGATGTCTTTTTTAAATTGCGCCCACGCTTGCCATCCGCTTTTGCGCATATGATTGGGGCACAGCTTACGGGACGCGTCATAGTGCCGCACTACCCGCTCAATCGGGATGTTAAATTTGCGCATGATGTTTTTGGCGAGTTCCACGGTGTGGTAGTACATTTTTGCATAGTTGCCGTCCGCATTGATACACATCTCAATACCAATGGAGTTGGCATTGGTGATGCCGTACCGCCCTCTCCCGTCGCCTACGTGCCAAGCGGAGAGAGAGTCGCCGACGAGCTGCACCACCTGCTTATCGTCCACAAAGTAGTGGGCAGACGCGTTGCGATTGCCCCCGTTAAAATAGCGGTAGTGCGCCATGGTATCTGCGCCCTTGCTAGCATTGCCCGTATCATGGATCACCAAATATTTAATCGCCGCACCTTTGCGCCGCGAAAAGTTGTATTTAATCGGCTTATAAATAAAGTCCATTTGCACCTCCTACCTCATGACCGCATCAAGGATCTTGTCGCTTTTGTCGTCGTGCTTATCAAGCTTTTTGCGCAGGTCTTTATTGTAAAAATCCAGCCGGCTGACCGTGTCCGCGACGATGCGGTTAGTCGTCGACAGCTCTTTTACAGTCTCGGTCAGTCCTTGCATTAGGTTTTTAAAGTCCACGTCGTTGGTTTGTAACTCGGCCAGCTTGTCCACCAGGCGGTCCATCTGCTCGGCTCGCTTTTTTTCCGACGCGATAACCAGGTAGGTAAAAAGTCCTAAAAAGACCACCACGATGGCCCCCGCCACCCCGACGGCAAGGTATAACTCCTGTATTGTTTTATATTGCATATATCACCAGTCCTTACTAATACCTGATAATGTTTACGCCCGCGTCAAAGGCTTTGTCTGCGACTGTACAGTTTTTGGGGATTTTTACCTCGATCAGTTGGTTGTAACGAAAAGCCTCGCCACCGATACTCGTAACGCTCGGGGGGATTGTTACGGCCGTAAGTTTGTTCCAGGCAAAAGCCTTGCTCTCAATGGTTGTCACGCTCGGGGGGATTTTTACCTCGATCAGTTGGTTGTAATAAAAAGCCGAGTAGCCGATGCTCGTAACGCTCGGGGGGATTGTTACGGCCGTAAGTTGCTTGTTTTGATAAGACAAATCCTCGATACTCGTCGGCTTGCCATGCACGACGGGCCACTCGCCCGCTTTTTTTGTTACAAGGCTTTCGCCCATTAAAATGTCATATAAATATTGTTTATCCAAGACCTCCGCATTTACCGCCTCAATGTTCGCCCGGATCGTTTCATAATCCTTGTTAGTCCAGTTGCGGGCGACCAGATCCGCTTTCTTCCACGCTTTCTGCTCTCCCTCTACGCCCCGCTCGATGGTAAATCCACCATCAGAGCGCGTGGAAGTCACGAGCACCGTTTCGGCATCCGCCCCACCGCCGATCACGGCGAGAGTGGGGATCTCCCCAAAGGCGGCACCGTCGGCGACGTACATCACCGCGCCGTCTTTGGCGAGATCCTCTTTTAAAAATGTATCGGGCGAGTTTGCTACGCCCGGATACATCGTCTGTAATTGTGTCATGTTATCACCGCCTTATTTGATAATTTTGTAGGAGTTTTTCGATTCTTGCATAGACACTTTCGCAATTCCGGCTGATCCGCCAATCAAAACATCGCCGTTTGAGTCTATGGCAAGTGAGTTGATGTCCCCCGTATACCCGGAAAATTCAAAAACTTTGTTCAGGTCAGAGGAGCGCTTGATGACAGTTCTTCCGATCGCATAAGCAAAAGAGCTATCGCGGCCCACGGCAAATGTATTGCTCTTTAAATTGTCTACGTAGTACTGCCAACTAGGTCCTTTTCTGAGTCCGTCCTTCGTTATTGAGCTGTTACTTCTCACCATGTACAAATAACCATCAGGACTCCAAGCAAGCGCCTTAGGCTTTATCGAATTTTTCCAAGATAACGTGCTAATTTGTTTACGATATTCGAAGCTAATTATCGCATTGTCGTCTTTTCCTGCGTAGGCAAAAGAGGAATTCTTTACCGTAACCGAATTACGCTCACCACCGAATCCAGTTTCCTTTAATAGTTCTTGGCCACTCGGAGAGATTAATCTAAAGTTTTTTGCAGAATCACCAACGTACATATATCCGTCGGAATCTACGGCAAGGGACATGACATTAGCTCCAATATTAAAACGGTTGGCATATTGACCTGTCTTTGAAATTTTAATAAGGCTACTGTATTGTCCACCAAAGTAAACGTATCCGTCTTTGCCGACATCAAGCGCATAAGTACTCCCGGAATACGGCGCGCTATATGTCCAGACCTTATTGCCGCTCGATGATATTTTGTGTATTTTTCCGGATGAATTACCACAATACACATTACCGTCGGAATCGACATCCAAGACGACGGCATCTGTCCCTGTGTATTCCCATATTTTTTTCGGCCCGGCTGACTCGCGCTCAATTACTTTTACGCTCTCCTCGGGCAGCACATCTCCGACACCGTAGCCAGTTTTAATCTTTGATATTTTATCGGCTAAAACGCCAAAACTATCGCTCTTTGTCGCATCAACGCCTTTGCCGACAATGGCGTCTGCGATAGACTTTTTGCCATTATCGGCATACGTAAAAAGCGTTTTGCCTTGCTCCGCACTTAAGGCTTTGTCAGCTCCTCCGGTGGTTAAGTCATTGATGACATCGGTTTTATCGAGCTTTTGAGATTCCAAGCGTTTTATATCCGCATCATGGACCGTCTTTACGTTATTGATGTCAGCAGTGAGTGCGTCTTTTGCCGTCTGGATGTCTTTTGCGTAATCGGTCTTTACGCTCTGCATGTCTGTCGCGTGAGCCGTCCGCACACTGTTGATGTCCGCTGCGTGATCGCTCCTGACTTTTACAATGTCGGCTTTACGCTCCTCTCTCTCTGCGGATAGATCGGTCGCCTTTGCATACGGCGTAAGATCGGGCACGGTGTCTGTGTATTTAGGATCAGGCGGGATAGCATCTACTTTCGCCTTCGCCGCGTCGGTGTAGTCGTGAGTACTTAGGCCTTTGCCGCTCACCTTATCCACCTTGCCGTCGTTAATCGCCGTAATGTTGGATCTCAGGGCCTCATAGTCCTTGTTTGTCCAATTGCGAGCCACGTTTGTGGCCTTAGCCCATGCTTGCCGTTTGCCCTCCACACCGCGGATGATGGTATACCCGCCGTCGGACTGTTTGCCCGTGATCTGCACGGTCTCCGCGAGCTCCGCTTGTCCGATCACGGCGAGAGTGGGGATCTCCCCAAAGGTGGCACCGTCCGCGACATACATCACCGTCCCGTCGATGGTCAGCCCCTCGACCAAAAAGGTGTCAGGACTGTTGGCCACACCGGGATACATTGTTTTAAGTTGTGTCATTAGTAATCACCACCTCCGCGAGAGTTTGTAAAAAGTTGTATAAAAATAGATGCGTTTATGCGTGTCAGGGCATCCGGCACGATCGCTACCGTATGCCATGTGCCGCGCTCAATTCTTCCGCTCCCGTCTTTAGAGAGATACGGGACGAGATCGACTTCGTGGCTGTAGTTATACACGCTCTTACCGTCAACTCTTAAATAACACCGGTTGGCGCGGCCGCCCTCGTAAATTCCGTTGATTTGATCGTGGGAGTGCGCGCTGATATTTATGTTGTGCGAGTGCTCCGGCACGTTGATCGTTACATCGTGTTGATGTGAGTTGATTGTAAAACTAATTGTGTGCGTGTGATCCCCGGACTCAATCCAAGTGCCGCCGTAACGCACCACGCCGTCATAAAGTCGCGCGATGTTGATCCCCGGCTCGATGCCGTGATTGTGGCCATGGCCGCCCTGGATGTAGTGATCCACACCTGTGGACTCGCTAAAGCTTTGATAGCCGCCGCTCGACGTCGATTGCGTTTTATACGTCCCTCCGCCCGAGCCTGTGCTCGTCGATACATAACCCGCAGCCTTCGCGCCGCGGGAATAGGAACGGAAGGCCTCGATCGTGTAATTGAGGATCAGTTTATTGATCCGCACCATTTCGTGGGGGATGTAAAATTTGAGCTCCAAGGGATAGCTGTACTCCGCGTTATCGGCAAAAGCGAGTTGTTGCAGATTGGTTGCGCCTTGAGAGTAAGTCTCGCTAATGCGTGTACGGCTCTGTAAGTCGCTGATGCTCCCCGTTACATCTCTCGACTTGTTGGCCACCTCAAGCTCAATGTCAAATGGATTGCCGCGGACATCTCTTTTTGAGACCTTGATGATCGGCGCGTTGAGATTGATGTTGGATTCCGTGTCCCGGATCCGTACATAATCGCCGGGGACAAAACGGGCGTACTTTTTGCTGTCCTTAACAGCAAGATCAACGGTCTTGATCTTGTACGATAAAAACGGCTGCGAGAGCTCGTCCAGCGTCTTTTGGGCGTAGGCTTTGAGTGTCTCCTCACTCTCAAAACGCCTGTCCACGAGGATTGACGACTTGAGCCCATAGGTAGACACATTTTTCTCTAAGTACGGCTTTCCGCCGTTGACTTTGCGGATGTCCAGTTGATTGTCGCCTTCGCCGTAGCCGAGGGCATAGAGACGGGTGACCAGATTCGTGGGATCTTCTTCCTTCTCGATCCCTTGCATATTTTTCTTGTACTGGATGTCGGCTTTATAATCGGCATCCAGTTTTTTTAGGCTCAAACTCCACGGGTAGGATTCCGTGTTAAAACGCCACGCGTAATCCTCCACAAAGGGATTGGCGATGGAAAATAGCGCGGCGAGGAGATTTTCATTTTCCCACTTGTACTCAAATTGTCGCTTAAAGTCGCACTCGGTGAGTTGCCAGCGTTTGGTCGTCTGTTGATCCAGCACATAACGGATGACCCGATCCGTGTATACGCCATAATTGCCGATCTGATGGTATCTAAAAAGCACGTCGTCCAACAATGTGGCTAAAACGTGCTCGCAATCAAAGACGGTGTATGATTTGTCCGCCTTGGTAAAGGTGCTTGGCATGATCCTAAAGAGTTCCACGCGCTCGCCGCCGTCAAAAAGCTCGACAAAATTATAGGGTTTGCAATGCTTAATCTTCGGGTCGTCGTTTGGCATGGTAAAGCTGCATGACCACAGCGCATTGAGCGTCAGCTCGTAGCTGATGTCGTACGCGTTTTCCAAACGCGCGAGCTCCCTCATGTTTGTGTCGTAGATCTTGATATTGTATTTCATTATAGCCACTTATCTTTCCAAAACGTATCCACGGCCACAGCGCCTGCGCCCGTCGCCTCGATTTCGATCTCATTCGCGCCGGGGAAAAAGTCGAAGAAGTCGCCGTCATTGGAGAGCAAGTGCATGACGTTTTGGCCGTTGATCGTAGCGGTGAGGGCGCAGGTGTCGATTTCCAATTGCTCGCCCGGCCGCAGCGTGATGCCGCTGAGCTCGATGTACTCCTGTCCGAGCATGGACGATACGGCCGACGCGTCAAAGACGACATCGAGCGTGACGGGATCGGGCTTTGTGATGGTGGAGTAGACAATGCTCGTATCATAATTAATCTCGGTATCCGCCGACGTTGCCCATTTGTTGACGCGGGGCACCAATTGAGAGCCAAAGACGATAGGCGAGGAGACACGTCCCGAGTATTTGTTGACGACTTGATCGCCCGCGGTGTCAATGGTGATGTCCAATGCCACGGGATCGGCAAAACGCCACATCATGACCGTGTGGGCGGACGCTTGGGCCTCCACCTCGATGGAGGATGTGCCCGTAAGCATGATTGCCGCGCCCGACTTTACGTTAAATTTGCCGCGGTTAAAGTGAGTCATGCGATCACCTACGCAATAGAGATTGTCAGATTGCCCACGTCGATGATAAATTTATTGCCTTCGGACACCGTCGTCGGCTTGTTAAATGCGCCATGGACGAGGAGATGCCCGCCCGTCGCTGCATCGCGGATGCCAAAATAGGCCACGTCGCCCCATGCCGCCGTCGCCGTGGGAAATTCCACGCGCTCGGTGTTGCTGATCGTCGCCTTGTCGGCTTGTTGCACCGGCGCGGAAAAGTTAATTTGTTGCCGTGCGTAGGCGCCGCCCGTTACTTCGGAGCCCGTGTCCGCATCCGTGGGGTTGGTGATGTAGAGGGCCACATAAAAGCCTTGGGGCTGAGATACGGTTTGCCCGCGTAAAAAGTAGTTTAGAGTGGCCTCTTCCAGGTAGTTACTCGCTTTGCTCATTCTGTCACAACCTTTCTTAAGATTTTGATACTAGTGATATTCGTTCTTCCCGTGTTTTTGATGATAAAAGTTCCACAGGTTAGCATGTTGCCTTTGTTTTCGATTTCGAAATGCGTCGTTCTTCCGCCCGCGGCCTGCTCTCTGCGCAGGTCTGTGGACGTGGCGAAGGGCTGACACTCAAACTCGATCTCCAGCACTCCGCGGGGTTGCAAAAGTAGCTGATCGATGCCCACAGCGCTGTAAACCGAGGCTTCGTAGGCTTTTTCCGGCTCGTCGTCAAAGATGAGAGGGCCGGAGCCGGAGAGCCAACCGGCCACATCTCTGATTTTGTGGCGGAGGTCGGGAAAACTGTCGATGTACATAACGCCGATGTTGCCTGTGATAAACCTTTTTTCATACTCCGTGGAGTCCAGTTCCAACGTTCCCGAGCGGCCGAGGATGGTAAATTCCTTCTTTCTCCGCTCGGGGATCGCGGTCCGATCCACAGAATGAAAGCCGATGTTAAACTCGGAAGAGTGACGGCCTTTGAATTTAAATCCGATCATGTGGTCACCATCCCTCTGCTGCGATTTGTCTTTTGCTGTAATTTGTCTAATTCCTGCGCGATGCGCTTAATGTCCGCCTCTTCGCGGACCACAAAGGTGTTGCCGGTGATTAAGACGCCACCGCTTTGGCCGCCGCCTTTTTTCTCGATGACTTCGGCGACGATGGCTTTCAGGTCGTCCAGTGCGCCGACAAACTCCGGACGCTTCTCACCAACCCCAATAATCGAGGGGCGAGAGAAGATCCCGCCCTTGTCGTACCACGAGACGTCAAAGTACGGCACGGATGGCGGATCGAGGGAGAAGCTGCCGGAGATGCTAAAGTGCGGGAGCCTGATGTGCGGGAAGGGAAGCGATCCGCTCAGTAAAGATTTCATGGTGTGGATCGCCCGGCTTACCGCGTCCTTCGCCCGATTAATCGGGCCCTCGATTGCGCTTTTGACGGCGTTCCATGCGTTTTGTGTGGCGTTCTTGATTTCGTTCCACACGCCCGTGACCTTCGATTTTACGGCGTTGGCCGCCGAAGAGACGAGGGACTTAATCCCGTTCCAGATGTTCTGGATGGTATTTTTAATCCCGTTCCAAACATTGGATGCGGTATTCTTAATCCCGTTCCAGATGCCTTCCAGTGTGGCCTTGATCCCGTTCCAAATGTTGGATGTGATGTCTCGGACCGCGTTCCACGCCGTCTCGATCACAGCTTTAATTGCGTTAAAGGCTGCTGTCGCCGTGGACTTAATCCCGTTCCAAATGCCTTCCACAATGGATTTGATTCCGTTCCACGCCGTGGTGGTGATTGTTTTGATTCCGTTCCAAACGGTTTCGATGACGGTTTTTATGGCGTTAAATACGGTCGTGGCTACGGTTTTTATGCCGTTCCAGACCGTCGTAACGACGGTTTTTATGCCCTCCCACTCCGCAATTGTGAGAGCCTTAATCACATTCCACACGCCGCCGATAACATCGGAGATGCCCTCAAAGACGGTACTCGCAACATCTTTAATGCCTTGCCAAATACCCTCGAGTGTGGACTTTACGCCATCCCAAAAGGCTGTCCAGGCTTGCGTGATGCCGTCCCAAATGCCGGATAAAAAATCAACGATCGCAGTCCAGACCTCTTCGGCTTTGGCTTTGATCGTATCCCAGTTTTTGTAAAGTAGTACTCCGATGGCAATCGCCGCAGCGATGGCCGCGATAACTGCGCCGACGGGCCCCGTGATAAGTGCAATGGCTTTGGCAAAAAGGCCCGCACCTGCGCCGCCCTCGCCAAAAAAGACCATAGCTTTACCCACAGTCATGGCTAACTTGCCCATGCCGACGAGCACAGGGCCGATGGCCGCCGCGATGAGGCCGATTTTGACAATAAATTCCTGTGTCTCGGGCGTTAGCTTGCCAAACCAATCAGCAAACTTTTTGAGTCCTCCGATGGCTCCCTCGAGCATCGGAAGCAGGACGGTCTGTAGCGATGCGCTGAGATCTGCACCCGTCAGCTTTAAGTTGTTCACCGCTTGTTTCACAAGGTCGATCGGGTCAAGCATACCTTCCCACGTATTGTCCACACTGCCTGCGGCATCTTCCATGGCGTTGGCAAACTCATCGGCGTTGAGCGCTCCGCTCTCGAGGACCTCGAGCATAAATGCTCCGCCCTTCGTGCCAAATGCCTCAGCGGCGATGGCGAGTTTTTCTTCGTGCGTCGTTGCGCTCGCCATTTTGTCCTGCATCTCTTTGAGGCCCTCAGTGACGGACTTCCCTTCCTTCGCCCAATTTGTTTGGGCACGGGTGAGGTAAGAGAGGGCCTTGTTGGAGTCTATCCCTTTTTGCTCCATGCGGCCCATCATCTCTGTGGCCTGTGCAAAGTCGAGGCCCAACTGTGTAAGCTGTGGACTCCCTTTTGTGACGATGTCAAAAAGCTTGTCAGTCGACACGCCTGTGTTTTGGGCTGTTTTAGTCACGGCATCCAAGACCATGTCCAGGTCTTTTGCGGACAGACCGTACTTTTCGATGGCCTGCTTTGCGCCGATCGTGGATGCCGTCACGTCGGCGTCGTTGATCTGTGCAAACTTAATCATCTTTTCGGACGCCTGCTCAAGGCTCTGCCCGGTGAGCCCGAATTGTGTATTGACCTCGCCGATGGCGTTTCCAACCTCATCAAAGGACGCGGGCATGTTCGATGCCACGTTTCTAAAACTTTCTTCGAGGCCTTTCGCGGCTTCGCCCGTTGCTCCGGTCTTGGAGATGACGGTATCCAAACCCGCGTCCACTTCGTTAAAGGCGGCGACGGAAAGCCCAGCAACGGCCGCGATGGGAGCGGTAACGCCTTTGGTCATGCCCTCGCCGACCTTGGTCATTTTGTCGCCGGTGGTCTGTAATTTTTCGCCGACTTCATTCCATTTGCTATTGGTTTTCGCTAGCTCGCCTTGTAGGGATTTTAGCTGGTTTTCGGCCTTGATTACTTCGCGGGTAAGGGCGTCGTACTCGTCCTGGCCGATGTCGCCACGGGCCAAGGCTTCCGCGGCTTGTTCCTGCGCCGTCTTTAGGGTCTCAAGTTTTTTCTTCGTGTTTTCCACAGATTCGGCAAGTACGCGTTGTTTTTGCGCCACCAATTCCGTGTTCCCCGGATTAAATTTGAGGGACTTTTCGATGTCCCGGAGTTCCTTGTTCAGATCCCGCGAGTTTTTATTGACGTCTTTCAGCGCGCGATCCAGCTTTGTTGTATCGCCACCAATCTCGATCGTGATCCCTTTGATGTTTCCCGCCATGTCTCACCTCCATTCTTCGCATCAAAAAAGGACCCCGAAGGATCCTTTAAAATCTGTCAAAGTCTTTTTGCGATGCGATTTTGGTTTCTTTTGCCCGCTCGTCCGCGGGCTTGTTGATCTCATTATAAGTTTTGCAGTAGTCGACGACCTGGCCAATGGTCATGGTGTCAAAATCCCGCAGCATTAATCCACGGGCGATGGCACCGGCCATAATTACTTCGATGTCGACTTTTTGACCGTTTTCATTGGGGCGATCGTCCCCTTCAACTTTTTTTTTGAAAATAGAGATTCGAAGAGCATGGGAAAGGCCTCCACGGCCACATCAAAGATTGGAAACTCATCGAACTCGCTGAACCACTTAAGAGGATCGGGGATCTCGTCATCGGCGCACTTGGCCATTGTCCACAGTAGATTCATCACGTCGATCAGTTCTAAGCTATAGACGTTTTCCAACATCTCCGAGAGGGCGGACGGAGTAAGCTCCAACGTGCCCTCTTTGAGCGTTTTGTCCGACACGATATCGTCCATGCTGCCCAAGAGCTCGGAGAGCAGGGGCATGATGATGGTCAGGATGTCGACGTTAAAATTAGCCTTGTAAATAAGCGGAAAAGAGGCGGTCGCTTTAAAGCGCACTTCTTTGCCGTCAATTGTGATTGTTTTTTCCATGGTTTACGCCTCCGGATTGGGGACGACAACGTAGGGCTTTTTGAAAAATTCGTCGTAACCGGTCGCGCCTTCATTGATCTTCGCCTTGACGATTTTTGTATCCGTCGCGGGGATGGCTTTAAGGCTGATCTTATCCGTTTTAGGATCGGTCTTATCCTCTTTGGTTTGTCCTTCCACAGACGGGCGAGAGGATGTCACGTGGTAAAAGATGTGACGCGTTTTGTTTTTGTCGCCGTCAAATTCAAATGCCAAGGCGTAAGGTACGGACTTGGCATCCGCTTTTTCCACGATGGCGCCGTTTTTGTCTTTCATGCTTCCGAGGATCTTTGTTTCAAACTCTTCGGGGATGAGGGCGATCTCTAAATCGCCGGAGTATCCGTTGTTGGAAAACTCGGACCAGTAAATCACGTCGTCGGCGTAAAATTCGTTAGAGTCGCCTTCCGCGTCCAGCGAGAGATTGACCGCGCCGGGCACCTTAATAACATCGCCAAACGTTACGCCGCTCTCCTTATCATCGGTGATGGGAAAAACGTGTACGTTTTTGAGCCCAAATTTTACTTTGTTTGCCATTTTTTCCTCCTCAAATGTAGTACGGGATCATAAAGACTTTTTCCGTGTCGATGTACACGTCGTAGCCTTTTTCCCAGACAATTTCCGCAGCATCCAAGAGATCTTCCAATCTCTCCTCCAGCGCCACGTCTTTTTTGCGTACATAAAGCTCGATGTTCCAATGGGCTTCTTTGTCATAAACCACGTCGTCCGCTTTAAAGTTACGGGAGCCCGTGCCGTAGTAAACGATAAAAGGCACGATGCCCGGTTCGGGATTGACAAAGTAGCCCACCGGCTTTCCGAGCGGTCTTAAAAGTTCCACAGGATTGATTTTATCCATGCTCGATCCCCCTTCGCAGTTCATCTTCAAAGGCCTTGATCGCCTTTTGTTCCGCCGCTCCGATGTGTGGACGAGCGGGGACGTCGCGGCCGCCGTTGACTTTGGCGTGGCCGTGCTCTAAAAGATGGGTCAGGCGGTAGTGCTTTTCATTCCACACCACCGCTGACTTGCTTCGTGTGGCGGTTTTGCCTTCTTTCGTGGCCCAACCTTCGGCGTAATGACCGGACTTTCGAGGGCTTGAGCTTTTTAATTCGTTCACGGTCTCCTTCGCCACCTTGTCCACGGATTTATTGACGGCTTCGTTCGCCAGATCCAGCTGCTCTTTCATCGCCTTTTCAATTTCGGCGGCAACATCAATCGACATTTGCCACCTTCCTTTCACAGACGAGTTCCAACCGGTCAAGTGTGCGTTGGTACGTTCGGATGATGGAGTATTCCACGCCGTCGCAGATCAATAGATCGGCACCGTTAAATTCCGCTGCGTAGATCTCAAAAACAAAATCGGGCTTTAGTCCTTGATTGCCCGCCCGATAAAATTCATTTTGCCCGACGGACATTCGCTCCGCAAAGACTGTCCATTCCTCCGCGACAGGTACGGGGTTGCCCCAGTCGTCAGTTGCGGTTCCACTGCGTTTTATGAGCTTAATCTCTACTGGCTTTTTCATGGGGCAACTCATCTCCGTATTTCTCACTCAGTGCGAGATGGATTTTCAATGCGTCGTAGCATTTGATTAGGCCTTCGCGATCGGGGTTTTCGCCCCCGAAGTGGGCCTTAACGTAGATCCCGACGGCCCGCTTTACAAGCTCGTCGTCCATCTTTTCCACACCGCTGAGGGAGAGATCCAAAAAACAGGCCTCGATGAGGGTTTTTATTTCCTCATCAAAGACTTGCGTTTTGGCTTGTCTCAATAAAATCTTGCAGTACGGCAACAGATTTTCAGGTGTCATTTAATCACCTTTTTTCTTTGCTTCTTTCTTTTCCGGTGCGTCATCGACGACGACGCCGGCGTCGAGGTATTTTTTCAAGTTCTTGTTCTTGGCGTCGATAATGGTGTGGATGTCATAAAAGGCGCCGGTTTCGGCGTCTTGGAATCCACTCACTACTCTATAAGTCATTTAATCAGACCCCTTTTACGAGATAAGCAAAGGCCTTTTCGTCGATTACGCCGCCGTCGTGCACTTCGTAGCCGACAAAGTCGGTTGTTCTTTGCTTGGCGTGTTGTTCGGTAACAAGTTTCATGGGTTCACTGACATTTTCCTTGTAGCCGGCGCTCATGTTGGCGATGAGGATTTCACCGTCGCCCATGGCGTCCTCTTCCACAACGGAGATGCCGAAGATTCGACCGACACCGCCGGAAGTCACGTCGGGGATAAAGAGCGGACGTTGTTGACCGTCTAAAATGTTAGCGAGAGTGCCCCAGACAGTGGCGTTATTGGCGTAGATCTTGGCGCCGTTGACGTAGCCGGATTTGATCTTCGCCATGGCGGCGGTGATGTCTTTGTAGGTCAGACCGTCGGCCTTGTAGGATACTTTTTGCGGGGTGCTTGTTTCGGCTTCGATTGCAGTGATGACGCCTTGGGGATATTTGGCATCGCCTTTACCTTTGACAAAGGCCTTGGCTTTAGCTGCGCCCATGCGTTCGCCGAGCTCGCGAGTGATAAAGGGGATAAAGTCAGCAACTGCCATGGCTTGGAGTTTCCAGGTGACGGTAACGGCCTTGGAGAGTTCTTTTCCGTTCAAGGTCAATTCGCCAAACTTGTTTTCTTCATCCGCGGTGGGAGTGGCTTCGTCGTAGTAATCCGCATCACCGGCGGGGATTCCTGTTCTCTTAACGTATTTTACGGTGCCCTTGATTCGCGTCGGGGTGACATCGGCTAAAATCGGGTGGAGTTCTTTCATTTCGTCGATGATGCCGCTGATCACGGTTTCAGGGATGACGATTTCGGTGTTGGTGGTGTTGTGCGTATAGACGTTTTCGGGGTTCATTTCGTTAAAGAGATTCACCTCGTCGGCGTCCAGGTCTCTTTGCAGTGCCACTTTGGCAAAGACTTCTTCGTAGTTCACGGCGGTGGTTTTTTCGACAATTTTGTCCATGGGCTTAAGTCCTCCTTCGCTGATAGACATATTTTTCATGTCGGATACGGTTTCTTCTTCCACATTGAGTGCATCGAGGTTCGCTTGTTCTTTAGACGCTTCTTCAAAGTCGGCATCCAGTGTTTCGATCTCTTTTCGTTTTTCCGCTGCAGCTTCAATGTTGCCGCTGTTGATGAGCTCTTGGGCGTCATTCAACATGGTGGCGCGTGTTTCTAAGTATTTTTCTCTGTCCATGTCATCTCTCCTTTAGCTTTAGTAAGTTGAGTTGTTCTTGTTCCTTCTCTTGCTTGAGTTTATCAATAACGGCTTGCGGGATTAGATAATCGCTCGCCGCCACTAACCTAATATCGCTGGGCGCACTGTCTCTGGATAAGATCTCGTCAATAAGTCCATATTCAAGGGCCTCTTCCGGGATAAACCATGTTTCAAAGTCCATGAGTTGCAGGATCTCTTCGCGGGTTTTCCCTGTCTTGAGCATGTAGGCGTTGGCGATGGTGTCGTTAGATTTTTTGAGTTGCTCTGCGTAATGTTCAAAATCTCGATAGTCGCCACTTCCTGTTGCGCTGACATTGTGGATCATGATTTGTGCCGTGGGACTCATGGAGACCTTGGTTCCTGCCATAGCGATCACCGATGCGGCGCTTGCCGCGCGCCCGGTGATGGTTACATTGACGTTGCCTTTGTGCTGCATGAGTGCGGTGTAAATCTCCGACGCGGGGTAAATGTACCCACCCGGCGAGTTAATCTCGATGTCCACATCCTGGCCGTCGATTAGGTTTAAATCTTTAGGACAAAAGGCGTCCATCTCGCACCAATCGTAAATCCATTTATCGTCGTTGGAGACGATGGTTCCGTTAATTTTAATCGTCATTTTTTGTCACCTCCTCTGTCGTCTATTTCTTGCGTATCAAGGCGTCGGATATATGCTTGGCCTAATCCGTCGGGGATCGGCGCCATGTTGAGTATCGCTCTTACTTCGTCGGGGTTCATGATCCCACGATCCACAAATTGGACGAGGCTCAGTTTCGTCTGCATACTTGCAAAGTTTAAATTGGACGATTCAAAAATGATTCGATTCCCAAAACCGCGTTCTCGCCGTGTAAATATCTTTCGCGTAAATTCGTTCGACATCTGGATCAGTACCGGTTCGATCTCCGCTTCGTAATACGAGATCCACTGATCCTCGTTGTAACTCGATTGGATGATGTTTTCGTTGGTATTAAAAAATCCATAGATCCGATCCACCGTGCCCTTCGTCTGCGTGGAGTTGGGCACGTAATTTTTCGGATCGACCTGTTGCGCGTCAAACTTCGCGTCAGTGGCTGCGGCTCCGCTTGCCTCCGAGTCGATGCTTAAAAAGCTGTCGACAAACTCTTTCGTCTGCCGCTTCAAATCCTCTTCCCGGAGGACGGTGTTAAATTTCAGGATCCACTTGATGATGTTACTGTTTTTAATCGCCTTAACAATGCCTTGGTCCGTCGTGCTCACGATCTCCATCAACTGAGTGAGGGCGGGCGCCGGGCTCTCCCCGAAGATGTCGTTGGCGTTAAAGTCTCGCCGTAAGTGGATGACGTCGGCGTATCTAAAGGTGTAATATTTGCCCTTAACCAAAAACCGCAAAAAGATTTCGCCGCGGTCATTTTCCAAGGCTTCCACAGAGGTGGAGTTGATCGGATAAATCGCCGTCGCCAGTCCGTTGGCGTCCCGTTCGATAAGGGCAAAGGCGTTATTGTTCAATGCCAGTTGATTGGCCAGTTTTTCTTGGAGCATTTGTCCGCTCATGTACGGATTCGGTTCTTCGAGCAAAAAGCGGATGTAAACTTCCGGATTTACTTGTGTGTTCACCGCGTCTTTTCGGATGTGCTTCGCCTCGGCTTTCCCGATGGCTTGTGTTTTCGGGCGGATGCAGGATCGCACAATGTCCGAGGCATAAAGGTTGCCGTTGTAGGTGTAAAATCCTTCGCCCTGCTCCGTGACCAGCTTGTATTTAGACACCGTCACCGTCTCATTGCGTCTGTTAAAAAGTCCCATGTCACACCTCCTTAAATCAAATTAAGATAATCTTCCAGATTGTCCTCCATGACGATGAGTGCATCCATGAGTGATGCCACGCCGTCAATCCGCCGCCGATGATTGCTCGTCTTAACCAACGCGATGTTGTCGTTGGTGTCCGTTTTGATCGCGGCGTTGGAGAGGTTCCATTTTGTAATCGGGTTGTTATTGTAGTTGATTTTCTTCGCCCGCAGATCGCTTTCCAGTCTCTTCATCGGTCCCGAAAAGGTCTTTGCGCCTTGAGCCACAGGGAGAGGGACCGGCTTCCCAAAATACTGGACGAGCTCATCCACCAGGTAAGTGGCGGACCATCGGTCATAACCGATTTTGTAAATGTAGCAATCCATTTCGTTTTGGACCTCTAAAAACCATTTCGTGATGTCTTTATAATCGACCTTATTCGTCCCGGATCGCCGCAGCAGTCCTCGATCCTCCCACACGTCATAGGGGATTTTATCTTCCCGGCTCCGAAGTTCGATGAGATCGCCCGGAAGCCAGTACATTTGCTTGACGTATGTCGTGTCGTCGTCGGGCACTCTAAAAGCAATCGTTGCGCAGGTAAGGTCGGTCGTCGCCGAGAGGTCGATGCCGCCGATGCAGTATCGCGGTTTTAGTTCCGCCATGTCGTAAGTGGCCCGGTTGTCCAGTGTCTCAAACGTCAGCCATGCTTGCGCCGTGGTCTCCGGCACGTCAAAGTCTTTGGTAAGTAGGTTCTTAACCAGCTTGCTGTTAGCTTTCGCCTTATTAACCTTCTCTTCCAGTGCCGCCACTTTTTTGATCGTGCCCAATCCGGGATTAGCCTGCATCCACATTTCGGGATCTCGCCACGTTTTACGATCGTCCAACTCGTAGACCAAAAACAGGGACCGCTCGTCTTTGTAGCCGTCGGGATCGTCGTACCCGTTAATCGTCCGCTCCGCCTCGTCGTAAATGTCGTCATAGACATTTTCGCGGACTGTTCCCGCCGTAGTGGTGACGAGTATAAGCGGCTGGTCTCTTGCGCTGGTGCCGTCGACGATGACGTCGTAAAGATTTTTATCGGTCCATGCGTGGATCTCGTCCATGGTTGCACCGTGGACATTGAGGCCGTCGAGTGTGTCGGAGTCTCTTCCCACAGGCTTATACACGCCGTCATTTAGATCGCATGTCATTTCTGCGATCAAGGGTTTAATCCGTTTACTGAGCACCGGGGACTTTTTGACCATGCGCTTGGCCTCTAACCAGATGATTTTGGCTTGATCCTTCTTCGTGGCACATGCGTATATCTCTGGACCGGGTTCGCCGTCGGCGATAAAGAGATACAAGCCTTCCGCCGCAGAGAGTGTGGACTTCCCATTCTTCCGCGCAACGATGAGGACTACTCGCTGATACTTCCGTTCGCCGGTGATCTTGTGGACGATGCCAAAAGTGGCGGCGACTTTTGCCTTTTGCCACGGCTCAAGGATAAATGGCTTCCCGCCCATCTTTCCCTTGGAGTGGCGGCAGTACCGCTCGATAAAGTTGATTGCGTGATTTGCTTTCGCCTCGTCGTATTCCCATTCGGATTCCGGATTTTTCAAAAAGTTTATGATGTGTCGGTATGTTTTAAAGATCTTCGTGCTGACTTTGATTCGGTTTTCATTCATCCACCCCCAATAGATTTCTATTGGATTATTTTTCGTTAAGGAAGTCGTCAAAGCCATCATCCACTTCTTTTTGCTGTGCTTTCGGGAGTAGGTCCATCAACTGTTTAATGATCCCGGAATACCGCTGCACCATCGTGTTGTAAGACTTGAGGGCGGGATGCTCTCTCAAGATGGAGTACTTCCCTTGGGGCATATCGTCGATCGGGCCATGTTCGTCGATCGATTCCTTTAGCTCTTTCAGCGTGGCTTTCATATACGCGGCCTCTTCGATTAGGTTTTTCGCGGTTAGCCGTCTTTCTCGATCCACGTCTTTATATAAATTTGTAAGTCGCGAAATCTCTCGCTTAACGTCTTTATCTTTTTCCGTCGCCATTCATAATCACCTACCTTTGGCCATTTAGCGGGGGTTATGTAAAAATGTCCTGCGCGTTTTTTGTTTGTACCCCTCTCGGTCCCTAACGATAATCGCTATCATTATTATCAAGGGGGGCTAATTTTGTTGATATTGCCTTCCGCGTCAAAAAACAAATCATCTCTCGTGCTTTTGTGCTTTTGAAACGTTTTTGTGTTATGACACTCCAGGCATAAATACTGTAAATTGTCGTGATTAAGTGTAATCTCCGGGTCGTTGACGTTGCCCGGCTCAATCTCCACGATATGGTCAACGATGTATCCGCGCTTGCGTCCGCAATGCTGGCACAATCCGCCGTCGATCGTCTCTCGCTCACTGATAAAAGCCGCGCGACACCGCTGCCACGCTTGGCTCTTATAAAATCCTTTTGCATAATCTTTTGCCATCTAATCCTCCACACTGAGGAGTGGGAGTTGAACCCACAATACCCTATCCTCAGATAATCGCACGGGCCGAGGTGTCCCATATGGCATAATTGAAAGGAGTAAACATTGTATGTCGTCGAAAGTTTGCCCGTGCGAAGCAGTTTAAGGACATGCTCAGGTCCTATGTAACGTGGCAATAAACCCACCCCGCGCGCCTAAATAGACCATGTACCGCGCCCCGCGATCGACTGCTTGAGCATCCCACATAGAGACGTAAGAAAAAGACAGACCGATAACGTACACAAGCCGATCGCCACCAAATAAAAAGGCCGCCCTCTCGGACAGCCTCTCACTGATACCATAATAGCATGGTCCGAGGTATCATTTGGTATCCACATCATAGAGCCGGCGCAAAGCCTCACCGTGCAATTTAAAGACGTGCTTATAACTAAAGTGCAGCGACTGCGCCACATTGCGCCAACTCATACACTCCAGATACCGAAGCTCCATCACCGACTTATACTTTAAGTCATCATCCAGCTGTGCAAACAGCCGGCGCGCCTCCGCTTTAAGATCAATCAGCCGCTCGATGTCACGCGCGATCTCCTCATCCAACTGCACAATCTTAAGCGCGATACTCGCCGTCGGATCACCCACATTCCCTGATTGTACCGACTCTCGGCCGTCATACGTCGGCAATCTCCCGCGATACTTCCGAAGCTGATCCAGCTGTCTGATCTTACTGTTAATCAGTCCGTCAAGGTACGGGATGTTTTTCAGTTCATCTTTTGTCATCGTCACTCCCTGCCAATAAAAACTCCGCCAAATCCCACCATACTGCCGCGTCGCACTCCATGCCTAAGTTTTTGCACTCCACAATCTCCCGTGCCATCAGCCGTGCCGTCTCATCCGTCAGTAAGTCGCGGCTCTCTCGGATCGCACCGGCAATCGCCGGGACCATATAAGTGCTGCGCCCCAACGCATACCTAAACGCCGCGATGTATAACAATTGCGTGTCCGTCTTATCCATCGTCCACCTCCTACTAGTAACTTACTAGTAACTACTACGAACTACTACTCAACACTGCCTCCTAAGTGTCTGCTAATCGCCTTGGCCACCTCAACGATCGAGTACAAGTCACTTTTACACGGCTCTCCCGCCTCTGCGCTCTCCGGCTCTTCTTCCAGTTCCACAAGCCGCTCGATGTAATCCAGAGCCTTTTTTAAATCATCAATCCCGCTCTTTAATTCGTAGCGGATCAAATATTTCAGCGCGTTCCCGCGAAGGAAGCCCTTGAACTGCTCTCGTCCAAGGATCTTTGCGACAACATCCATGCTGTCCGATCCGTCCTCCAAAACATAATGCGCCGGTGTCATAAAATCAGTCATTTTTCATCTTCACCTCAATTCCCAAAGGCTCCATCGGAATAATGTAGTCGTCAATGCTGAGTGTTGTCCCTGTTTCGTCTTTCGTGATTTGCACCCAAAATTCTCTTTCGACAAGTCCTGTGCCCGTGGTGCGCAATCCTCTAACGATCTTTTTGATCTTGATCCGTTTATTCTTCTTTGCCATTTTTTACCTCCTCAACATGTCGGCAATCCCGACATGTTTTACTTCATCCCCGTGCTTCCGAAACCGCCATCGCCGCGTTTCGTGTCGCCCAGCCCGGCGGATCGCTCCAATTCCACATGCAAAAACGGGATAATCACCATCTGCGCCACCCTTACACCCGGCTCTATGGTGATGACATTATGGCCATGATTGACCAGCTTAATTCCTATTTCTCCCCGGTAATCACTATCTATGATCCCGACGGAATTGAGCATGGACAGCCCACGCCATCCGTAGCCCGATCTAACTACCAACATCCCGAAGCATCCGCCGGGGATCTCTACAGCGAGATCTGTTTCCAACTCCGCCAGCGCACCCGGCCCGATCGTGATCTCCTCGTCGCCGTTATAATAAATATCGATTCCCGCCGCGCCTTCGCTTCCATATCGCGGTTCCTTTGCGCCGGGCTTTGTCATTACATATCTCAAACCTTACCTCCAGTCATAATAATCATCGGGATCACGTCTCCCTCAACCTCGTCAATTTTAAATTCGTACTCTTCGCCGTCCACAAATCCAAACACGGATACCTCATCATCCGGCGGAAAATAACTCAATTCATGAATTAAATCCTTAATCTTCACCGCACAATCGCCTCCGCTTCCTCTACACTTCGCGCGATTCCATGGAGCACGTCGTAACCGTCCATGACCTCCATAAAATGCGCCTGTTCCTTTCTCACACGGCCCTTCGCCGTTTTCACCTCAATAAACACCATCTTCCCGTCCCGCTTTCGAAACCCGAAGAGATCCGGGAAGCCTTTTGGAAGTCCCGTCGAGATGTAGCCGCCATAGTCCGTGTAAAATCCGCCGACGTTGCCCCGGAAGATCACACACGTCTCAGACAGCGCTAAACGGATGTCATTCTGCAAATTCGTTTCTTTATTCTGCAAATTTTTCACCATCCTTTACAATCAAACTTGTAAACCGTTCAGAGCTATTCATTTATAAACTTAGTATTTACAATACTTCCGAATAGTTCCGAATAGTTTAATATAGAATTGATAAAGTCCCTATTACCATAAAAGTTATAAGAGGGGTTTATGAAAAACGGGCTAAACCGTTCGAAACTATTCAGAGCGGCCTAATATTCCACCGTAAAACTGTTGACCCCTGCCACTTTTATGCCTCGATAAACATATTGTCCGACGCCATTTCTCGCTTTCGGAAACTTACTCCCAAACTCTCGCCCAAACTTGGTCGAGCTCATGACGTACTGTTCATTGTCCTCGGCCCACGCCTTGTAAATCTGGTAAAGCTGCTTACTCCGGATCTCGTCGTAACTTCGTCCCGTCACCTCGAGGCACTCGGCGATAAAAGTCGCCACAACGTCCATTTCGTTTCGATATTCCTTCGTTGCGTCGGCAATAATGGCCGGCGCTTTGAGTCCCTCTCTCTGCCACATGAGGGCGCCCTGCACCGCCCAGTGGAGGATGCCGGGGAGCTCGCGTCGCAGCTTATATTTTAGGTACTTGTCCACCTTATCCTCGGGGATCTGCACCCCGAAGGGGATCAAAATCATCCGTCGCCAGATGCCGTCGTCTCGTCCTCGCACGATGGGCTTGTGATTGGACGCGATCCAAATTTTAAACTCCGGCGTAAACTCAAATTCGTTGGCGTATAAAAAACGCGCCGTGATCTTATCTCCGCCGGTGAGCTGCTTAATCAGACCCTCGTCAAAGCGCATACCCTCATTGGGCTCCGTCGTCGTCACAAACCGCGCGCCCTGCAAACGGGCGATGTCACTATTTGCCTGATTGCCCCCGAAGGCGCCCTTAACCATAATGGATTGCGGCTGGATGTTACAGGCGTAGTCGCCCATGATCTCATTGATCAGGTCCAAAAACACGCTCTTGCCGTTGCGCCCATTGCCATGGAGTATAAACATACACTGCTCCGCCGTGGAGCCCGTGAGACTGTAGCCGATCGCCTTTTGGATGTAACGGATTAGCTCCGCGTTGCCGCCAAAGATCTGATCCAAAAAGCGCATCCACTGTGGACAATCGATCTTGTCCGTATAGTCCACCCGCGACTCCTTGGCAAAAAACAAATCCGCCCGATGGCCCTTTAAAGATCCGTCCCGCAGATCGATAAATCCGTTATGGCAATTAAAAAACTCCCGATGCGCATCAAATTCCCCCGGCAAAACAGGGAGCAAGTGCTGCGCTTCCCGAAGCATATTGGTTTTGCCCTTGTTGCTGCGGGTGGACTTAATGTGTTTACTCAGTGCTTTCTCCTGCTCCTCGTCCACAACGAGGGTATATTCGGCGCGCATCTTGCCAATGACACTATCCGCCATCTTAACGATATTGCCGATGTTGTCGTAAACCCACTTGCGGCCATTGTAGTAATACCAGCACTTGTTGACGTAGCTGTAACGCGCCACGTCCTTATACTCTCTCTCAAATCTCCCACCGTTTCCGGTGTCGTCAAAACTCAATAATTCCCGCGGCGTCTGCTCTTGATCCAAAACGTGGATGCAGTACTCGCCTGTGGATGCTTGCGGATCGTAAAAGCTCTTGCAGTCACGGATGGCTTTACTTAAGGTCATCACGCCGTAGGTCGTGGCCCCCGTCTTGCGGTCCCACTTGTCCCGCATCAGTCCCGAGCGGCGGAAAACGCTGTCCATCGTCGCCATGTCCCCGGCGCACCAAAAGGCAAGCATGTTGCAAAAAGCCATATCGGCGTCGGATTGAGAGTTATAAAGCCCCTCCCAACTGCCGCCATAAAGCAGTTTAAAAGCATCGCCTCTCTTGCTCGCCATGGCCCGCTCAATGATCTCATCCACAGTGAGAGAGGGCGCGGCGTTGTCCTGCTCGATGTACTTTGCGTGTAAATGCTTGATGGCCGTCGTCGCCTCGCTGATCTCCTCGTAGGGAGAGCAGGCATTGCCCGTCATGATAAAATAGCGCCCGCTTTGGTACATCTCCACATTATCCTTGCGCCGGCCACCAGCCGGAAGCTCGCCCTTGCAGATGATATGGATCCCCGTCCCCGACACACTGAGCTCCGCGTAACTCTCCAAACTGTGGACAAACTCTGAGACAATATTGTCCGTCTCGCCGTCTTGATACTGTTCGATGGCATCGGCGATGTCGTCGATGTCCACGCCAAAATAAGGCGGCTCAAAAAAGTAGCCCAAGCCGTGGCAATTAAATTTTGAGACAGCATTGAGGGCCGTCTCATAATCGGCCCATGTGCTGTTGTCATTGCTTTTGGCGGGATTGCCCGTGTACGCATTGATCGGGATCTTCCGCGGTTTTTTGTCCTCCGGCCCTTGGACGAGCCGGTAAATACACCAGTTTTTATTAAGTTTTAACTCTTGTGGTATCCGCTCGTACATAATTAAAACGGCACGTCATTGTTGTCGACTGGGTAGTATCCCGGTTGCATTTGCTGTGTCACCTGCGGAAATTTTGTCTCGTGCCACTTGACGATCCGATTTGACCGCCATAATTTATTTTCTGGGCCGTAAGTCGTTTCGTCGACCGTTACCTCGGCCAGAAAAGGCTTGTAAAGCATGTCCGCAAAAAGATCTACGATTGAGTTATACTGCTTGCCGTTGGGCAACTTGATCGCCTTGGCCATGGCATTTAAAAGCCCGCCGGGAAGTTGCCCTGTCGCCTTTTTTGTCCATAGCGTCTGCTCAAATACGGCACCCGACGCCTCCTGCTGCACATCGTCCCGCACCCGCACCTCCATGTGGTAGCCGGCCGTGCCCGATTTGGCCGTGACAGGCTTTACCGACACGATCATACACTCGTAATTTCCGGGTCCGATCAGATTAAAACCTTGTTGTGCCGCGCTGTAATCAACTGTAAATGTCATTTTTTAAATCCTCCTAAATAAATCCAAGCATCTTGCCTTGATAGTAAGCCCATCCTCGCTTATAGCCCCGCGCATCCGCCAAGGCGTAAAGCTCGGCCATGGACTCACAGTCCGAGGGCTCCTTGTAACTCACTGTAAAACTAAACGTATTTTTGATCTCCTCGAGATCACCCTCCACCACTTCCACCGGTGTGGCCTCCGGCTCAAAGGCCGCGCCGCAATAAGGACACTCCGTTGTCCCCGCCGGCACCGTGGCAAAGCAGCTTTTACACATCTTGACCTGCGGACTGCTTCCGCCGGAAGAGGCCTTAACCTCGCCCTTGAGGCTCCACACCCGATCGGTGTCCGGGAAGCCGTGCCGCTCCACATTGCCCACGTGATCGATGATCTTACTGACCTTACCGGGCCGATACCGCATTCCTCGCATCGATTGTTGGATAAACAGAGAAAGCGATGCCGTCGGCCGTAGCATAATCACCGTGGAGCAGTCCGGCACGTCAAAGCCCTCGCCGATTAAGTCCACGTTGCAGAGCACGCGGATCTTTTGGTCCCTAAAATCGCTGATGATCTTGTCCCGCACCGCCTTTGCCGTCTTGGCGTCAATGTGTGCTGCGGGGATCCCCGCAGCATTAAAAGCCGCCTTTGCCGCCAAGCTCGCCTCCACACTGTGGCAATAACAGATGGCCTGCTCGCCATCTGCCAGCCGCTTGTAGTGCTTAACCGCATCGCCGTAAATAATGCGGGCGTCTTGCTTAATGGCGTCGTCGATTGACTTACTCGTAAACTCGCCACGTCGCTTTTTGAGGTGGCTCAAATCCACACTCGGCGGGGCAAAGTAACGATACGGGCTGAGATAATTGTTTTTTATCAGCCACTCCACGCTCGGGCCCATAATCAATTTGTCATTGACCTCACCGAGTCCCGCCCCGTTGAGCCGGATCGGCGTCGCCGTAAAGCCCAACCGGGGCACGTCCTCAAAGTAGTCGTAAATCTCGCGATAGGTCTTGGCCAGCGCGTGGTGATTTTCGTCGGTGATAATCAGCGCCGGGGGCTGCGTTTTGTCCAATCGGTTCACCACTGTTTTCACCATGCCCACGGTAGTTAGCTCCATATCCACCCCCGACCGCTTAAAGGTGGCTGCGATTTGATCCTTTAACTCTTTTCTGTGGACCAAAAAGAGCACCCGATTACCCTTGTCCGTCGCCTGCTTGGCGATGTGGGCAATAACCACACTCTTCCCGCTCCCACAGGGAGAGACCACGCAGGGGGCTTTTAGCCCCTCGCGGTATGCCTCTCGTACTTCCTCAACTATTTTTTGCTGGTAGGGGTACAAGTTCATTTTGTTTCGCCCCTTTCCTATCGTCGATTTGGTTTTTTGCGTAGATGGAGTTTGTCGCCTCAAGGACAAAACCCCGCTCGTCGTCTTTGGAGATCATCATCTTTCCGACCACGTCACAAAGCCCCAGAACGTTATTTAAGACCTTTTGATTAATTTGAGGGTACGTCCTATTCCATTTTTGCCCGGAAGCGTCCACATACTCGTCTGTGGACTCCCACGCCGTCCATACGACGCGCTTCCCAAGCGATTTAAGGTAACGGAGACTGTCCACCATCTTAAATTGCATGTATTGATAGTCACCCATGGCGGGCACACCCCGATTTTTCCCTTGCCGTCCGAGGTCCGCCAAAAAGCACCGCTCGAGCTCCGAGACATTGTCCACGGCGATGGTCTCGTAGGCCGATAGATCCATCTTGCCCAATTCCGCGAGGGTCTCCGTCCAGCTATCCCACGTGTGGACATTGTCAATCTCGATTACGTCGATATTGGCCGATCCCTTGAGCACGTGGGACGTGCGATCCACATCCAAAAGCAACGTTTTACCGGGCAGATACTTAAGTGTCGTCGTCTTGCCCATGCCCGGCGGCCCGTAAATTAAATACGTCCCCTTAACCTCGCCAAAATCCTTGGCGGACTTAATATTGAGTGCCATTTTATGCCTCCTCCTCCGTTAATTGGCGGTATAACTCGCCGATCTCCTCCATCAGCTTGGGCTTTTGCGCCTTGGCCCGCTCGCCCTGCATAATCTGCTCATTGCACTGTTGTAGCCGATTTAACGCCAATGTTAAGGCTGCTGCAGTCACTTGATCCTCTTCGTACATAGTTGCCTCCTATCTCAACCGCAGGTGTTTTTCCCGCACGATTTCCGCGCCGTCGATGGCTTGCTCCGCCTCGATGGCCTTTTTGATCTCGCTCTTAATCGGCTTGCGCTCGATTACAAAAAACTCTTCGGGGATCAGGCTCTCGTCAGTAATGACCAATTTCGGCGGGCTATACTGCAAGGACCACTTAAAGATCCCCGCCTCCACCTTGTCCTTGCCAATGGCCTCCAAGTTGTCTTTGACATACCTTTTGAGCCCGTCGACACGCTTTTTTGCCGCTTGTTTTTTGGTCCGCAGCCGTCGCTCCTCGTCCTCATACGCATCCGCCATGGCATCCAGATTCTTAATCACCTTGGCGATGCTCTCGAGCTTGTCCTCCAACGCCCCCTCCACATTGGCGAGAGCGGAAGAGACGTCAACGTCGTCCTCAATGGCCTCCAAATTAGCGTAGGCCTCCGTAATCTCGTAAAGTCTCATCCTCTAAACTCCTTATAGATCTCATCCATGAGCGGCAAAATGGCCGCCTTGTCTCTCTTCGCCTTTTCTCCGGCGGCGATCATGCGATTGCACCGCTCAACAGTGTAAAAGCAGCTGTTTAACCGCTCCGCCACCGTCTCGCCTTCGATTTTCGGGGCATCCTCCGTCGGCTCTTCCTCGATAACCTCTTCCACCTGCTCCTCCACGACATCTTCCACCGGCTCCTCGGCGGTTTCCTCTTCCGCCGGCTCGTCAATCTCTCTCACTGTCGTCCGATCATTAATTAGGTCGTTTTTTAAAACGGTGATATTCGCTCCGTCGTCGTCAAGGTGGTAAAAGTGACGGTACTCGCCCTTTACGGTTCCCTTGAGTAGCGTCGTCACCTTACCGTCTGGACCGCCTTTAGGTACGCGGATTTCGTAAGTTCTCCCGACTTCCAACTTCTCAATCTTTTCTTCGGGTTCTTCTTCCGGTTCTTCTTCCCAGTCCTCTTCGTTATATGTGATTCTTTCGTAAATTGCTTCGATTTTTTCCATCGTGCCCGCTTGTGCGGTGGCTGTCTCGTCCTTTAGCAGTCGATCCAGCGTGTTGTAATGCACTCCGATCTCGTCCGCTGCTCGCGTGATCGAGCCGCAATAATCCACAATGGCGTGGACCATCTCATTAAGCGTCTTACTCATGGCGTCCATCCCTTCCTTCTCGGATTTCATCCTGCCACTTAATCGTCAGGTCGCGGATTTCCATTTCCAGCTTTCTAATGTGCTTTTCCAACTCCTTTTCAAAAATCCGCAGTTCTTCTTTTTGTTCCCACGCATCAAGCTGCATTTCATAAGCTCGGTCCAGCTCCGCGTCCTTTTCGCGGAGTAATTCAGCTGCTGTTTTCATTTAGCACCTCCCGTGCTATGATCATGGTGTGTTACTTCTTCTTAGTCCCGTGACGGTTGCCGCCGTCGCGGGATTTTTTTTATCGTAGCTGCGAAGAAACTCATCAGTCAGCGTTTTTATTTCTTCCGCCGCGGCGTTACGTTTTTTTAGCGCTCTTTCGCCAGCACTAATGACTCCGTTGTAAGTGATCACGTCATAATACAACTTAATCAACTTCCTGGCACAGTCATCGCCATCAAACGTGCCTTCGCAAACCGTTGTTGTATCTGGGTATAAGTGATGTTTGTAAATCGTTTGTTCTGTTCCGTCATCCAATCGCATATCATAAAAAAGCTCATAGTCTCCGGTAATAATACCTTCGTAGGTTTCCCCCTTATGTTTTCCGGCGATGTAGGTAACTTTGTAGCGACGGCCGATTTCCATATGGGCCGGGTGGGCGCTCAAATCATTCATACACGTATTCTCCCCTTTCCTTACTCCACTGCACCGCCCATGTGGACTTTCCGTCCAATTGAGTGACGCATGCACTTTCAGCCGAGGCATCAAGCCACAGGACCAGCGCGCCGCCGAAGGCGATCAAAAGAGCTGCCATGACGACCACGGCTGCCTTGCGCCGCTTAACATACTTCGGGGCCATGGACATGTGGATAACCCTATTCTTCATCGCGTCCCACCTCCTTCAAGCCACGCATCCAACCATTCTTTTTTAAATAGCCGGGCACTTCCGTTCTTCGCGCTTCGGATCTCGCCGATCCGGGCCAATTGCTGGAGCCGATCGTACCCAATACATAGATACGCCGCCGCCTCCTTCGGCCGAAAGACCTCCTTCGGCACCTTCACCAATTCGATAATTTCATCGAGTTTTTCAGCGACCTTCAAATCTTCCACATCACACCTTCTTTCTTGTTATAATCACCTCGAAGGGAGGTGATGAAATGAATAAAATAACCGAAGTTCAAATCAGAAACGCAGTAGAGTCTTTTGATTTCAACGATTTTTGGGATCCGGACAGAGTGGCCGAGTCCTTGGAAAAATATGCATCGGAAGATGACCCTACAAAAATCGGTCAACAAGGGCGACTCCTCGCGATGTTAGATCTTTCGTCTGCTTTTGCTAAAGAGCTCGTCTATTTAACACTCTGTGAATTGCTCATTGCAGACGAAATAGATTGTACAAAATCTGAATAGTCTACAGAATTTGCTTGCTCCGTGTTATGTGCGATAATGCGGAGCAACTCTTTTATTTCTCGTAATTCATTAAGTATTTCTTCCATTGGTGCCTCCTTTCTGTTTTTACTTAAAATCGAGATGATCCAAAATAAGCACTTTCCGGGCTTTTTTCTCGGATCGTTCTGCGGTGTACTTTTTTCGAATTAAAATTTGGGTGAGGCCGTAATCCTCGCCCTCTACATACTCGCCGCCACGACGGATTAACTCTGAGATCAGTGCCGTGGCGGAAACTTTTGATAAGTCCACGTTAGTATCCATTTGGCCTCCTAATTTGCTATAATCACTTCGAAAGGAAGTGAACAAAATGATTCTTTATCATGTTGATCGTTCAAACACTCTACAAGTCGGTCAAAATGTACAAATGTCAAATTTACCAATGCCAACGCAAGCACTTGTGAAAACACTGGAAGAGCTTTATCCGGAGGGCCTTTCACATCACGGCATTAGTTATCTTGTAGATCCTGACACACGCATGTATATAAACACAAATATCGAACATATATTTGAGCTTTATCGACAGCTCTATTTCCCCGACAAGCCGTCACGTTTTCAAAGTTTCTTCTGCTTTGTCGCACTTGAACAGGCGATCAAGTTTTATAATCAAAACTCTTGTTGGTACAACGAGGCAAAGATTTTAAAAATAGATACAGGCGATTCGAAAATCCACATCGGAGATATGGATTTACTTAAAGGCGATACCATACTCCAATGTCACGACAATGCCATGAGATACTGGAGCGGTGACCTTACGCCTACCTCCACACAAGAAGCACTCGTTGTTCCACCGGTTAAAGTCGTTGATCTCCTAACTCTTTAAACGGATCTTCATTGTAAAGATACGGCTTAATGCTGACACCTTCTTCAAGCTCTGTTGGATTTTTGAAATAGTGATAATGTTCCGGGTTGAATCCGATTGTCGATAAAATCAACGTCAAATCGTGAGTTTTTAAATTCCGCTCCTTTACCAACTTCCTGAATGCGTTGATTCGCCATTCATTGTCCGAAATATAGCGAATTTTTCCAAATTTCATCGGGTCACTCCTTGTTACCTATTAGTTAACTTCTTTTGCAAAAAAAATTTCAGACGGGTTTTTTATGTCTAAAATATCGATGAGCTTATACATCTCGTCAGAGTTAAACACGCCTCTTTTTAATTTACGCGTCAGCGTGTTGTCTGTGATGCCAAGCAGCTTTGCGACATCCGACTGCGTGTAGCCCTTTTGGACCATCATTGCGCGCAAATCATTTACAAGTATCATTACTCCCCTCCTCTCTTTATCGTTACCTATAGGTTAACATCGTTTTTGTTTACTGTCAACTAAAAATTTTGGATTTTATCACAATTTTTGTTGATTAGAAGTTAATTTTTTGGTATACTCTATAGTACAAAAGGGAGGAGAAAAAATGGAAAGGACAATCGGAGATCGCATCAAAAACATGCGGAAGCGGAAAGATCTCACTTTGGAAGAGCTCGGAAAAATGGTCGGCGTCAGCAAAGTTACGATCTTTAAGTACGAGGGCGACAAAATAAATATCCCGTCCGATCGCATTGAGCGATTGGCGGACGTCTTAGGGTGCACGCCCGGCTACCTTATGGGGTGGGAGACAGATCCAAATGAGGCGGATGTCTACGCGTTTAGCAACATCGAAAAAATCGGGAAAAAGGAAATCCCGCTGATGCTCACACCCGTGCATTGTGGGGAACCCACCTACGCCGACAATCACGTTTCCGCCTACTATCCCGTTGGCGAGGATCTCAATGTTGATTTTTGTCTTACTTGTGCCGGGGACAGCATGACAGGCGCGGGCATCGACGACGGTGACATTGTACTTGTCCGCCGTCAACCGGATGTGGAAAGCGGCGAAATTGCCGTCGTGTCCCTTGGAGACGAGGCCACACTTAAACGCGTGTATAAGCACCCGGAAAAAGGGATCATCGAATTACGACCCGCGAATCCCGCATACGAAAGCATTATCCTCCTCCCGGAAGATGCGGAAAATGTCAGAATCCTTGGTAAGGTTATCGTCGTTATGAAATTTGTATAAAAAAAGCCCCTCACCGGCTGAACTCGGTAAAGGGGCGAGGCGCCGTCACCATCGTCGGCAAAGTCGTTGAGATAAGACGTAAGTTGTAACTGCCGGGTTCCGGCCCGGCCCTGTATCATAGAAAGGAAAAAGTCATGTCAGCACGTACCAAAAAGTGGAGTAAGAAAAAGAAGGTCATCGTCGGCGTTATCGTCTTTTTTGTCTTGGTAAGTATAATTACACCGAACAAAAAAAAGGACACCACGGCGAACAATGCAAACGCAACGAAAACGGAAGAAACAAAAAAACAGGAAAAAGAAAAAAGGAAAAAGAAAAAAGACGACAATCTAAGCAAAGACGAAGCCATCGAAGCGATCGCAGAAGCCGAGTCGCCACAAGAAAAATTTGACATCGCCGGCAAATTCGCCTTTGGAAAGAATTACACATCCACCGAATTTTTTGGCGAAAACGGCATCGATCGTGTCAACGTCGAGTTTGAACTAGCCCCAAATCTTACAACAAAATTGGCGAGGGAAGGATTTTTGCAAGACTGCGGTGAGTTTATGGAATTAACAAAAGACATCCAATACAATCAGCTTTTTATGGGTGCCAAAGCTAAATTTACGGATAAATACGGCAACGAATCGGAAAATTACGCCATGAAACTAACGATCCCGAAGAGCGAGATCGATAAAATCAATTTTGAGAACTTTAACTCTCAAAACTTGGCAAATATCGGTGAGGAGTGGGTACACCCTGCAATGTTCAAATAAATAAACACAAAAAAAAGCCACTTACCGGCTGGCACTGGTAAGTGGCAAGGATTGAGGCGTGATATACCAACAATCGCAACTAAATTATATCACAGCCTCCGCGAAAGGAGGCATTTTTTATGTCATGGAAAAAAATAGGAAAAAACAAGTACAAGTTGGATGTTGAGCGGCAAGCCGACGGGAAGCGGAAACGGAAAACTAAGACCTACACGACGGATCTAAAGGGCCGTGATCTCACCCGCTTTTTGCAAGTCAAGGAAAACGAGCTTTACGACCTCCTCGGACAGAGCGACGAGGCCATGGATTATGCGGACATCACTTATGAGGACTTCGCGGCGCTCTTTATCGCCTCCCGCTCTGTGGAGGGTAAGACCGTCGACTTTTACGAGGATTGTCTCTATGGTCATTGTATGGACTACTTCCGCGGCGCAAAGATCAAATCCATCTTGCGGGCGGACGTCGTCGCCTTTGTCAAAAAGCTACAAAGCTACATCTCCAAGCGCACCGGGCGACACCTTGCGCCTAAGACCATCAAGCACCACCGGGATTGTCTCCGCGCAATGTTTAATCACGCCATCTACTTGGAGATCATCGACAAAAACCCGGCGGAATACATTAAACTCGATCCCGTGCCTAATCAGGTCGAGGGCCGCTACTACGAGCCCGAGGAGGCCGACCGCCTTTTATCCACACTCGAGAGAGAGGGCGATTATAAGTATTACGTCTTTTTTTGCTTACAACTCTACACCGGATGCCGCCCCTCGGAAATTTACGGCATGACGTGGGAGCAGATCGACTTTGAGCGGGAGCAAATCACCATTGACCGGGCCCTCGTAAAGAGCAAATCCGCCGGCGGTTACGTCATAAAAAAGACCAAAGCCCACGACGTACGGACAAAGACCTTGCCCGCTGCCATCGCCGCGATGCTCTTAAAACTCAAGTCGATTAGTCTCGGCGTGACGGATTACATCTTTACAAACGCCGACGGAAACCACCTCGGCGAGCGGGCCTTCCGGGAGTACCTCCGCCGCTTTTGCGATCGGCGCGGCCTGCCCTACATCCCGCCCTACGGCATCAGGCATACCACCGGCACACTATTGGCCGCCCGAGGCATCCCAATCGTTAACGTGGCAAAGCAGTTGGGCCACGCATCGCCACAGACCACCACAAAATACATCCACGCCACCAAGAGCGTGGACGGAGAAGCCGAGAACATTTTGGCCGACATCGCAAAACCCAAACTGCGCATTATCAAATAAAAAAGTGGGGAAAAAAGTGGGGAAGTGGGGTAAAACCAGACGTAATGAGAGGCAACTAAATGATAATCGGAAATGAAAAACGGCTGAATTGCAACGCTAGAAGCAATCAGCCGTAATCAACTATGGTGGACAGTACTGGACTTGAACCAGCGACCCCTACGATGTCAACGTAGTGCTCTACCAACTGAGCTAACTCTCCGAACCATTTCGGTAGCTATTAGTATACCAAGCTTTTACGAAAATGGCAAGAGAATTTTACAGGGCAAGCTTTTTCGCCGGCGATTGCGGCGAAAAGCGCCTCTTTTTACCCCACGGCGTCCACGTAGCGGGCGTTATCCATAATAAACGGCGGCGCCACGCCGGGATCCAGGTCGTCTTTAAATTTGTCTTTTAAATAAGCGTAGCAGGCATCTTTCGTGGGAAATTTCAGGGCTTGGTAGGGCTCCTCAAAGGAGATTTTTTCCACAAACACATAGCCTTCCTCGGCCTTCACCAGCACGCCGACGTGGCCGATAAACAGATAATTGCCGTCTAGATTGTCGTGAAGCACCACGGAGACCATGGAGGCGCCGGCGGGAAAGGTGATTTGCGACAAATACTTTTCCATGACTTGGCCCTGGTGGGCGGCTTCCTTGCTGTCGTCGGTTTTTACGCGGCTGAATAATCGAGTAAAGGCGGCGGTTTCTTTTTCATCGAGCAGGGGCCGGGCGGCGAGGGATTCTTTGTCCATAAAGAGCATGGCGTCGTCGCTGTTGATGTTCTCGGGAACGACCAGGCCGTCTTTTAAAAGGACAAAGGCGTTGATTCGGCAATTGGTGTCGGGGCCCTTTTTCTTGTTTCTGTCCCGCGCGTCCATGATTTTGCCCACGTCGTTTTTCGGCGCACGGGGCTTGTCGAAGGCGGCGTGTAAAAGGCCGTCGCCGACGGAGGCATTGTAGTCGCGGACCAGGTCGAAAAACAGGTCCACGTCTTTTCCGTTTAATGTGGTTTTTAATGCGTCTTCCACTTCCCGCACATCTGCCTTTGCCACCAAGTTGGATGTAGGCGCAGTGGCGGTGTGAGACCCTTCGGGGGCTGTCGTTTCATGCTCTGTAGGCGGTGCGGCGCAAGCGGTGAGGGCCGCAACACACAGCCCAAAAATAGCGATGATGCGTCGATTCATAGTCTCTACCTTCTTCTCTTTTATTTTATCGTGACCGTGAGGTTCGTCGGCTCATTTTCCACCTATGATCTTACCTGTTTTTGCCCGACAAAAAAAGCCCCTACCCGTGGGGTAAGAGCTTTTTGAAACGAAATGATTATTAGACTTCTTCCTTAGCGGCTTTGGCTTTCTTGTATTGTTCGATTAATTTCGGCAATACTTTGTTCAAGTCGCCAACGATACCCAAATCAGCTACATCGAAAATCGGTGCGGCATCGCTCTTGTTGATGGCGATGATAAGGCCCGATTCTTCCATCCCTGCCAAGTGTTGGATGGCGCCGGAAATACCCAGTGCGAAGTAGATGTCGGGGCGGACGGTTTTACCCGTTTGACCGACTTGACGTGCTTTTTCGATCCAGCCTGCATCGACGGAAGCACGAGAGGAGGAAATTTCACCTTCCATGGCTTCTGCCAATTCAGCCAACAAGTCGAAACCTTCCGGTCCACCGAGACCGCGACCGCCGGAAACCAGGATTCTGGCTTCGGTGATGTCGAGTTTCTTCTTTTCTTCTTTAGCTACTTCGATGATCTTAACGTTCATGTCAGCATCTGTTAAGCCGACATCTTCCATGATGACTTCGCCCTTGCGGTCGTTGTCGTTTTCCATGGGGGTCATAACGCCGGGACGTACCGTAGCCATTTGGGGACGGAAGTCTTGGCAAACGATGGTAGCCATTAAGTTACCGCCGAATGCGGGACGGGTCATGCGAAGCAATCTGGTTTCAGCGTCGATTTCAAGGCCGGTACAGTCAGCCGTCAAACCGGTGTGGATACGAGCGGCCAAACGGGGTGCCAAGTCGCGACCGATGGAGGTTGCGCCGAAGAGCACGATTTCCGGTTCATATCTTTGAACGATGGTGTAAATGGACTTTGCGTAGGGCTCGGTCACATATTCTTTTAAGAGAGGATGATCGACGACGATAACCTTGTCGGCACCGTGGTGGATCAAAACGTCAGCTTTTGCTTTGACGTTTTCGCCTAATAAAATGGCGTAGACTTCTTGGCCAAGGTCATCGGCTAATTCTCTGGCCTTACCAATCAGTTCCGTCGATACTTTTTGTAATTCTCCATCTCGCTGTTCAGCGATGACAAATACATTTTTACTCATTTCATTCACGCTCCTTGTTTGGCCAATGTTAAATCAGGTACTTTTCTTCCAACTTGGAGATGATGGCGTGTGCTGCCTCTTCGGGAGACAGATCTTTCAGTACGATACCTGCGCCCTTGCCTTGTTTTGCTTCGGACTTCACAACCTTCGTCGGGGAGCCCTTCAAACCTAAGTTGGATACATCTACATTGTCTTTTACATCTTCTAAAGACCAAACAGTTACGTCTTTTTCGTATGCATCATAGACGCCTGCAACGGTCATGTAGCGCGGTTCGGCCAATTCTGCCAAAGCGGTAATGACGCAAGGTGTCTTGATTTCGATTAAGTGGTAGCGGTCTTCGAATTGACGTTTAACACGGATGGTGTTGTCGTCAACTACTTCTAAACCTTCGGCATAAGATACTTGAGGCAGGCCCAAGTGTTCGGCCATTTGCGGACCGACTTGTGCCGTATCGCCGTCGATGGCTTGACGACCGGCGAGGATTAAGTCGTAGTCGCCGATGGTCTTTAAGCCGGCAGCAATGGTTTGGCTGGTAGCCCACGTATCGGCGCCGCCGAATGCGCGGTCGGACAAGAGAATCGCTTCGTCAGCGCCCATAGCCAATGCTTCTCTTAAAGCATCTTCCGCTTGCGGCGGCCCCATGGAAAGAACCGTGACCTTGGTGTCCGGATGTTCATCCTTAATACGCAAAGCCATTTCGATGGCGGCTTTGTCGTCGGGGTTGATAATACTCGGTACGCCGTCTCTGATCAGTGTATTCGTCTTCGGATCCAAACGGACTTCCGTTGTATCCGGTACCTGTTTTGCACAGACAATAATTTTCATGGTAAACGCCTCCTGTTATTTAACGCCCATCCAGCCAGCAATAACCATACGCATAACTTCCGAAGTACCTTCGTAAATTTCGGTAATCTTCGCATCGCGCATCATACGTTCAACCGGGTAGTCCTTAATGTAGCCGTAACCGCCGAGAAGTTGAACCGCTCTGTTGGTGAGTTCAGATGCCGTTTCAGCTGCGAATAATTTTGCCATGGCTGCATAGTGACCGTAGGGAATCTTCTTTCCTTTTGCATCGGCTGCGCGGTAAACCAAAAGTCTGGCTGCATCGGCCTTGGTTTGCATGTTGGCCAAGGTGAATTGCGTGTTTTGGAATTGAGATAACCGCTTACCGAATTGCGATCTTTCCTTCGTGTATTGAACCGCTTCGTCGATAGCGCCTTGAGCGATACCGGCTGCTTGCGATGCGATACCGATACGGCCGCCGTCTAAGGTCTTCATAGCAACGGCAAAGCCCTTGCCTTCTCTACCTAAGAGGTTTTCCTTGGGAATGCGGCAATCTTCCATAATCAATTCGCAAGTGGAAGAAGCGCGGATACCCATTTTGTTTTCTGCTTCACCGACGCGGAAGCCCGGTGCGTCGCGGTCAACGATAAATGCGGAAATACCGTGGTTGCCCTTGGAGCGATCGGTCATGGCAAAGATAACAAATACATCAGCGATGCCTGCGTTGGTGATGAAAATCTTGGTACCGTTCAATACCCATTCGTCGCCGTCTAATACAGCAATGGTTTGTTGACCGGAAGCGTCGGTACCGGCATTGGGTTCGGTCAAACCGAAAGCGCCCAATTTCTTGCCGCTTAATAAATCCGGTAAGTATTTCATCTTTTGTTCTTCTGTACCGTTTTCATAAATCGGTGCACAGCACAGAGAAGTATGTGCGGATACGATAACGCCCGTGCTGGCGCACTTTTTGGAAAGTTCTTCGACGAGCATGGAATAAGCGAGGTAATCGCCGCCTTGTCCGCCGTATTCCTTCGGGAAAGGTACACCAAAGAAGCCGGCCTTGGCCATCTTCTTAATGTTTTCCATGGGCGGTTCACCGGTTTCGTCAATGTCACCGGCGATGGGTTCTACTTCTGTTTCTGCAAACTCCCGATAGAGTTGGCGCAACAGTAGATGTTGTTTGTCCATAATAAAATCCATATTCAAATCCCCCTTGTTTCGACAAGATTTGTACAAGAACATCGTACATGCAGTGTGTGAATCATTTCGTTTGAAAGATGTCCTCGGACACCGCTTACCTCTATTATAAACGATTTTTTAACAATGTTAAGACCTTTTTGTCAGATTTTTCACTTTTATTTTTTTCTTCGCGTCTGAAAACCGCTACACCCGTTGAAAATACAGGCTTTTTGGCGAAAAAATAAATTTAAAAAGTTTTAAAAAATTCACGAAAAAAATCGAAAAGCATCCTTTCGCCCGCTTTTTTCGCTCCGTGAAAGTCTCTGAAAACATTTCGATGGACAAAAATTTTTCAAATTCACACCGACCCCTTTCGCCTTTTTGAAACCACATCGGTATTCATTTGTATCCTCCGAAAAATTGCCCCGATCATTCCAATAAAATGAAAAATTACAAGCCCCTTTTCCAAAGGGCTTTTCGCAACAAAAA
>NZ_JBBKBU010000016.1:0-50882 GCF_037892835.1 Peptoniphilus sp. HCN-40583 | reverse complement strand
TGTATATCCTCCTTTAATTTGGATTTGACTTATTTATTTTTGCCGTTGAGTACTTCTTCGGACACGTTCTTGGGAACTTGTTCGTAGTGGTCGAATTGCATGGAGTAGTTGGCGCGACCTTGGGTGTTGGAACGCAAGCTGGTTGCGTAGCCGAACATTTCAGCCAAGGGGACGTAGCAGGTGACGATTTGGGCACCGGCTACCAGTTCCATCCCTTCCATGCGGCCACGACGGGAGTTAATGTCGCCGATAACATCGCCCATGTATTCTTCGGGGGTTACGATTTCTACTTTCATGACCGGTTCGAGGAGCACGGGATTTGCCTTGGATAAGGCGTCGCGCAGTGCCATGGAGCCGGCAATCTTAAATGCCATTTCCGAAGAGTCGACATCGTGGAAGGAGCCGTCGTAGAGGCTGACTTTGACGTCGAGGACTTCGTAACCGCCGAGAACACCGTTTTGCATGGCTTCTTCGATCCCTTGTTGGGTCGGCCCGATAAATTCCTTGGGAATGGCGCCACCGACGATGTTGTTTTCGAATTCAAAGCCTTTGCCCGGTTCGAGGGGTTCGACTTTGATCTTGGCGTGACCGTATTGACCGCGACCACCAGATTGACGTACGAATTTGCCTTCGCCTTCGGCGGATCCGAGGATGCCTTCGCGATAGGATACTTTCGGGTTACCGATGTTTGCTTCGACTTTAAATTCGCGGAGCAAGCGGTCGACGATAATATCCAAGTGCAATTCGCCCATGCCGGCGATAATGGTTTGACCGGTTTCTTCGTCGGTGTAGGTTCTGAAGGTGGGGTCTTCTTCGGCGAGCTTTTGCAGACCGATGGACATTTTGTCTTGAGACGCTTTGGTCTTCGGTTCGATGGCGACGGAGATAACGGGTTCCGGGAATTCCATGTTTTCCAAAATGATGAGGTCATCTTCGGCACAGAGGGTGTCCCCGGTGGATGTGTCTTTTAAACCGACAGCGGCGGCGATTTCGCCGGCGTAGATTTCTTCGACTTCTTCACGCTTGTTGGCGTGCATTAAAAGGATACGACCGACGCGTTCTCTCTTGCCCTTGCTGGAGTTGTAGACGTAGCTACCGGCCTTTAAGGTACCGGAGTAGACGCGGAAGTAGGAAAGTTTCCCTACGTAGGGGTCGGTAACGATCTTAAATGCCAATGCGGAGAAGGGTTCTTCGTCGCTTGCGTGACGATCTTCTTCTTCGTCCGTATCGGGATCCACGCCGACGATGGCGGGGATGTCTACCGGCGAGGGCAGGTAGTCGATGATGGCATCGAGCAGGAGTTGTACCCCTTTGTTTTTGTAAGAGGAACCGCAGGTAACGGGGGTCATGGCCACGTCTAAGGTTCCCTTACGGATGGCGCGTTTAATGTCTTCTTGGGTGACTTCTTCGCCTTCCAAGTAGGCCATCATTAAGTCTTCGTCGAATTCGGAGACTTTTTCGATCATGTTTTCGCGCCATTCTTCGGCTTGTGCCTTGTATTCTTCCGGCACTTCCGTGATTTCGATTTCGGTACCCATGTCATCTTTGTAGATTTCAGCTTCCATGGTGACCAAGTCGATCATGCCGATGAAGCTTTCTTCGGCGCCCATGGGGATTTGAATCGGAACGGGATTACCGTGTAATTTGTCTTCGATGGTTTTTACCGAACGGAAGAAGTCGGCACCGGTAACGTCCATTTTGTTGATGTGCGCGATTCGGGGGACGTGGTAACGGTCAGCTTGACGCCATACGGTTTCCGATTGCGGTTCTACCCCGCTCTTCGCATCGAAGAGGGAAACGGCACCGTCAAGGACGCGCAGGGAACGTTCAACTTCTACGGTGAAGTCAACGTGGCCCGGTGTGTCGATGATGTTCAGGCGATAGCCTTTCCAGTGCGCGGTGGTAGCAGCCGAGGTGATCGTGATCCCACGTTCTTGCTCTTGCTCCATCCAGTCCATTTGGGCGCCACCGTCGTGGGTTTCCCCGATCTTGTGGATCCGACCGGTGTAATACAAAATCCGTTCGGTCGTCGTCGTTTTACCGGCGTCGATGTGCGCCATAATTCCGATATTGCGTACTTTATTAAGCGGCACTTCTCTAGCCACGTAATTTCCCCTTTCTTACCATCTGAAATGAGCAAAAGCTTTGTTGGCTTCTGCCGCACGATGCATTTCGTCCTTACGCTTCACTGCGCCTCCCAGGTCGTTGGATGCATCCAAGATTTCTTTGGATAAGCGTTCGACCATGGTTTTTTCGCCGCGCTCTCTGGCGTAGCGAACGATCCAGCGAAGACCCAAGGTTTGACGTCTTTCGGGACGTACTTCCAAGGGGACTTGATAGTTGGCACCACCGATACGGCGTGCTTTGACTTCCAAAACCGGCATGGCGTTGTTTAACGCTTTGTAGAATACTTCTAAGGGTTCTTCACCGGTTGCTTCTTTTACAGCGTCCAATGCGCCGTAGACGATTCGTTGGGCTGTGCCGCGCTTGCCGTCTAACATGACGTTGTTGATTAATTTTGTAATGACAACGTCGCCGTATACGGGATCGGGCATGACCTCTCTTTTAGGAATATGTCCTTTTCTTGGCATTCTCTTCCCTCCTTAACTATGTGGTTGAGAAAAATCAACGGTACTCGACTGATGTCGTGTGCCAAGAGCATCTATTGAAAAGATTGTGCTCTTTGATTAGTTACTTTTCGGTTTCTTTGCACCATATTTGGAACGCGCTTGTCTTCTTCCGTCGACGCCTGCCGTATCCAAGGTTCCCCGAACGACGTGGTAACGCACACCGGGAAGGTCCTTAACACGACCGCCACGAACTAAGACGACACTGTGTTCTTGCAAGTTATGGCCAATTCCGGGAATGTATGCCATGACTTCGTAGCCGTTGGAAAGACGAACACGGGCAACTTTACGGAGCGCGGAGTTCGGTTTCTTCGGCGTTACAGTACGAACCGCGACGCAAACGCCTCTTTTTTGAGGGGAGTTAACGACGGTTTGTTCTTTTTGTAAGGAATCGTAGTTGAATCCTAAAGCCGGCGATTTCGACTTCGTTTCGGATCTTTTTCTACCCTTCTTTACAAGTTGGTTAATTGTAGGCACTTAGTGCACCTCCTTTAATAATTGGGATTTTCTTACAGCACAAATCGATTTTCAATCATGAAAAACTACCCGTTGAGCGGGTAGTTTCTGATGCGGTCGATTTACACTCTGGTAGTGTACCATCTTTTCGTTCAGTTTTCAAGCATTTTGCGGGATTTATCCCTTCTTACGCCCGGATTTCTTTTAAAAAACCCGGCTCCGTCGCATAAAGGCGTTGAGCCACCCAGGCGATGGGCACGGCTTTAACCAAATCGAAGGGTACAAAGGCGATCATGGTTTTAAAAGCGGCGGAAAAACTTTCGCTGTTGGCGTACAAGCTAATCAAGCCGGAGAAGTTAATCAGCAAGGCACCGAAGAGGACAAAGACCAAAAGGAACGTAAGGTAACCGCGGCTTTTTACTTTTTCCAAAGCCAGGCCTATAAGGAAAGGCGAAAGCAAATAGCCAATAAAGTAGGATCCGGTGATGCCGAAAAAGACGGCGACGCCGCTGCGACCGCCGGGCAAAACCGGAAGACCGATGGCGATGCAGAGCAAGAAGACGAAAACGGTTAAGGTGCCGTTTTTCTTTCCCAGGATTGCCCCGGCCAGGGCGCAAACCATATTTTGCAGCACGACGGGCACGCCGACGGGGGTGGGAATCACCAACAGGCCGCTTAAAATAATCACGGCGAGATACAGGGCCATGGTTGTCAGTTGTTTTGTTTTCACGTTTAAACCTCCATTTACAATACTATTGTAAATTATGCGGCTTTACGTTTCTCTTGTCAATAGAAAAAACTCCGCCGAAGCGGAGTTTCTTTTCTCTATCAGGCCTTCATGCCTTCCAGCAGATCTAATTCTTCTTTTCGCTTGTCTTCTTCTTCCCAGTAGACCGTGCCGTTTTGGCGGACGCCGGTCCCTGCGGGAATCAATTGACCGATGATGATGTTTTCTTTTAAGCCTTTCAGGTAATCTTGTTTTCCTTCGATGGCTGCATCGGTTAAGACGCGGGTGGTTTCCTGGAAGGATGCGGCGGAAAGGAAGGAATCCGTGGCCAAGGATGCCTTGGTGATCCCCAATAAGGTGGGAATGGCCGTGGCTTCTTTAAGGCCTTCCGCCTTCGCTTTTTCATTGGCGTGTTCGAATTCCTTCTTGCTCACCATGCTGCCGGGGAGCAGGCTCGTGTCGCCGGCTTCGTCGACGCGCACTTTGGACATCATTTGCTTGACGATGACTTCAATGTGCTTGTCGTCGATGTCTACCCCTTGGAGACGGTAGACCCGTTGAACTTCTTTGACGATGTATTCCTGTACGCCCATGACGCCCTTGACGCGAAGAAGGTCTTGAGGATAGACGGACCCTTGGGTGAGTTCGTCGCCTATTTCGACACGGTCGCCGGGTTTTACCTTGACGCGAGCGCCGTATACCACCGTATAGGCTTCGGAATTGCCGTCGTCGTCTGTAATGACGATTTCACGTTTTTTCGCCGTTTCACGAATGTCCACCGTCCCGCTGATTTCAGCAATAATGGCGAGACCTTTGGGCTTACGCACTTCGAAAAGTTCTTCGACACGGGGCAAACCTTGGGTAATATCCGCTGCCGCTGCAACACCGCCGGTGTGGAAGGTACGCATGGTCAGCTGGGTACCGGGCTCGCCGATGGATTGGGCGGCGATGACGCCGACGGCTTCGCCGATACCGACCGGGCGACCCGTTGCCATGTTTTCGCCGTAACACTTGGCGCAGACGCCATCTTCGGAGTGGCAGCCCAAGACGGAACGAATCTTCACTTCTTCGATGCCTGCGGCGACAATGGCATCGGCTTCATTGGATCCGATCATTTCGCCGCCCTTGGCCAGAAGTTCGCCGGTTTCAGGATGAAAAATATCTTCGTATGCCGTACGACCTTCGATACGATCGTGCATTTCTTCGATCATTTCGCGGCCGTCTTTAAAGGACTTGGCCACGATGTAGCTGTCCGTGCCGCAGTCTTCTTCCGTAACCGTCACTTGTTGCGAAACATCGACCAGGCGGCGGGTCAGGTAGCCGGAGTCGGCGGTACGCAGTGCCGTATCGGCCAAGCCTTTCCGCGAACCGTGGGTGGACATAAAGAATTCCAATACGTCCAGGCCTTCACGGAAGTTTGAGGTAATGGGGACTTCGATGGTGCGCCCCGAAGGCGAAGCCATGAGCCCGCGCATGCCGGCCAATTGACGAATTTGGTTCTTGGAACCACGGGCCCCGGAATCGGCAAAGATGAAGATGTTGTTCATTTCGCCGAAGCCTTCCATAACTTTGTCCGTTAAGTGATCCGTGGCTTCGTTCCAAATATCGATGACGTGTTCGTAGCGCTCTTCGTCGCTGATCAGCCCTTTTCTGTAGGCCTTTTCGTATTTTTCCACGTCTAAATCCGCTTGATGGAGAATTTCCGGTTTTTCCTTGGGAATTTCAACGTCGCCCATGGAAATGGACATGGCACCTACAGTGGAGTAGTGGTAGCCCAAGCTCTTCACTTCGTCGAGGAAAGCCGCCGTTTCCAGATTGTCGTGGAGTTTGTAGCAGCGATCGATGATTTTTCCTAAGAGCTTTTTGTCGATGACGCGGTCGATTTCAAGGCCGTAGGGATCTTTTTCACGGTCCACAAAACCCAAGTCTTGGGGAATGGCCCGATTGATCAAGAAGCGACCCACGGTGCTTTCCACAATTTTGCCGCGCTTGTCGTCTGCGTCTTTAAAGCGGCGGACCTTCACGTGGGAGTGGAGGTGCACCCAACCGCAAGCGTAGGCGTGCATCATTTCTTTTTCGTCGACAAAGGTCATGCCGTCGCCTTTGACGTGGCCTTTTCTATCTAAGGTCAGGTAGTACATTCCGAGAACCATGTCTTGGGACGGGGTGGTAATGGGCTTACCGTCTTTCAGCGCCAAAATGTTGTTGGTGGAGAGCATTAAGAGGCGAGCTTCCGCCTGTGCTTCCGCCGAAAGGGGCAAGTGAACCGCCATTTGGTCCCCGTCGAAGTCGGCGTTGTAGGCCGTACAGGCGAGGGGATGCAGCTTAATGGCTTTGCCTTCCACCAAGACCGGTTCGAAGGCTTGAATCCCCAAACGGTGCAAGGTAGGCGCACGGTTTAAGAGCACCGGATGGTCTTTAATAACCTCTTCCAGTACATCCCATACTTCAGGGCGTACCCTTTCCACCATGCGCTTCGCGCTTTTGATGTTGTGAGCTAGTTCCCTGTCGACCAATTCCCGCATAACGAAGGGCTTAAAGAGCTCCAGCGCCATGTTCTTCGGCAGACCGCATTGATAGAATTTCAAAGACGGGCCGACGACGATAACGGAACGACCGGAGTAGTCGACACGTTTACCCAGAAGGTTTTGACGGAAACGCCCTTGCTTACCCTTGAGCATTTCGGAAAGGCTCTTTAAGGGGCGGTTGCCGGCGCCGGTGACGGGGCGGCCGCGGCGGCCGTTGTCGATTAAGGCGTCGACGGATTCTTGAAGCATCCGCTTTTCGTTACGCACGATGATTTCAGGCGCGCCGATGTCCATCAGTTTTCTCAGACGGTTGTTCCGGTTAATGACCCGGCGATACAAATCGTTTAAGTCCGAAGTAGCGAAGCGGCCGCCGTCTAATTGCACCATGGGGCGCAGCTCCGGCGGAATGACGGGGATGCAATCGAGGATCATCCACTCGCATTTGTTGCCCGAGTTTCTGAAGGCTTCGATGACTTCCAAACGGCGGGTAATGCGCACCCGCTTTTGGCCCGTGGCATCGTCCAGCTGATCCCTTAAATCCTTGGAGATCGCGTCTAAATCCGTCTTGCGTAAAAGGTCGCGAATGGCTTCCGCACCCATTTTCGCTTCGAATTTGTCGCCGTATTCCCGCTTAAACTCGCGGTATTCCGTTTCGGAGAGGAGTTGTTTTTCGTATAAATCCGGCACCCCTTCGTCGACGCGGGTGACGATGTAGGATGCGAAGTAAAGGACTTTTTCCAACGCCCGGGGGCTAATGTCCATGACAAGGCCCATGCGGGAGGGAATGCCCTTAAAGTACCAAATGTGGGAGACCGGCGCAGCCAATTCGATGTGGCCCATGCGTTCTCTTCGCACCTTGGATTTGGTGACTTCCACGCCGCATTTTTCGCAGACTACGCCTTTGTAGCGCAGGCGCTTGTATTTTCCGCAGGAACACTCCCAGTCTTTCGTGGGCCCGAAGATCTTTTCGCAGAAGAGACCTTCTTTTTCAGGCTTCAGTGTTCTGTAGTTAATGGTTTCCGGCTTTTTGACTTCCCCGTAAGACCATGATCTGATTTTTTCCGAGGATGCTAAGCCGATTTTGATGGAATGAAATAATTCGTTTCTGCTCAAGGAGCAAGACTCCTTTCTTTAGAGTACCTTCAACTGCCGAAGAGACTTATTCCTCTTCTTCGTCTTGTGTAAAACCTGTCGGAATCGCATCGCCGGAAATTCTGCGAATGCCTGCCAAGGCATCCACGGTGGATTTTCCTTCGATGAGCTCCCCTGCATCTTCTCCGTCTATTTTTCCGTCCATGGAATCCAAGTGATTGAGATCGTCGTCATCGGTACTCAGATCCACTTCGTTTTCGTTTTCGTCCAGTACTTGTATTTCAAGAGCCAGTGCTTCCAACTCTTTAATAAGAACCTTAAAGGATTCGGGAATCCCCGGTTGAGGAATATTTTCGCCCTTGACGATGGCTTCGTAGGTCTTGACCCGGCCGACGATGTCGTCGGATTTTACCGTGAGCATTTCCTGCAAGGTGTGGCTTGCCCCATAGGCTTCCAGTGCCCACACTTCCATTTCCCCGAAACGTTGACCGCCGAATTGCGCCCGACCGCCCAAAGGTTGTTGCGTAACCAGGGAGTAGGGGCCGGTGGAGCGGGAGTGGATCTTTTCATCGACCAAGTGGTGAAGTTTGAGCATGTACATATAGCCTACGGTGACCGGGTGATCGAAGTCTTCCCCGGTGCGGCCGTCTCTGAGTTGCACCTTGCCGTCGGCGGAGTAGCCGGCTTTTTCCAAGGTGTCAAAAATATCCTGTTCGTTGGCGCCGTCGAATACGGGGGTGGCTACGTGCCAGCCCAGTTTCTTGGCGGCGAGGCCCAAGTGGACTTCCAATACTTGCCCCAAGTTCATCCGAGAGGGAACGCCCAGGGGATTCAATACGATTTGAATGGGGCGTCCGTCGGGCATGTAAGGCATGTCTTCCTTGGGAAGGACGCGGGAGATAACCCCCTTGTTTCCGTGGCGACCGCACATTTTATCGCCCACTTGAATCTTCCGCTTCGTGGCGATAAAGACGCGGACCATTTCGTTGACGCCCGGTTGCAGCTCGTCGCCGTCAGCGCGATTGAAGACCTTCACGTCGACGACGATGCCCGCTTCCCCGTGGGGCAGGCGCAGGGAGGTATCCCGCACTTCACGGGCCTTTTCGCCGAAAATGGCGCGCAAAAGGCGCTCTTCTGCGGAAAGTTCCGTTTCGCCCTTCGGCGTTACCTTGCCGACGAGGATGTCGCCGGGGTTCACTTCCGCGCCGACGCGAATAATTCCACGCTCATCTAAGTCCTTGAGCATGTCGTCGCTGACATTGGAAATGTCGCGGGTGATTTCTTCCGGCCCTAATTTCGTGTCGCGGGCTTCGGCTTCGTATTCTTCAATGTGCAGAGAGGTTAAGACATCGTCGATAACCAGCTCTTCGTTAATGAGCATGGCGTCTTCGTAGTTGTAACCTTCCCAGTTCATAAAGGCGATTAAGATGTTTTTGCCCAAGGCCATTTCCCCTAAATCCGTGGAGGGGCCGTCGGCGATGACTTCGCCGCGTTTTACCTTTTGGCCTTCGTTTACGATGGGCCGTTGGTTAATGGTTGTGCCTTGGTTGGCCTTTTCGAATTTGTGGAGGCGGAAGGTAATGTCTTCCTTGCCCCCTTCCGGCGTGAGGACGATTTGGTTGCTGGATACCTTCTTAATGGTGCCGTCTTCCGTGGCGATGACGCAGACGCCGGAATCACGGGCGGCTTTGTACTCGATCCCCGTGGCAACGATGGGCGCTTCCGTCTTTAACAACGGTACGGCTTGACGCTGCATGTTCGATCCCATGAGGGCGCGGTTGGCGTCGTCGTTTTCCAAGAAGGGAATCATGCTGGTCCCGACGGCGACGATTTGCTGCGGAGACACGTCCATGTAGCTGATGTCTTCTCGCTTGTAGACGTCGACGAGGCCGTCGATGCCTCGGGCGATAACCCGGTCGTTAATGAAGTGGCCGTTTTCGTCGACTTTTTCGTCGGCTTGGGCGATGATGTTTTCATCTTCCACGTCGGCGGTAATGTATTCGATTTCGTTCGTAACCAGGCCTTCGCCTTTGACTACCTTTCTGTAAGGCGCTTCAATGAAGCCGTATTCGTTAATACGGGCAAAGGTGGTAAGGGATGTAATCAAACCGATGTTGGGACCTTCCGGCGTCTCAATGGGGCACATACGTCCGTAGTGGGAGTTGTGCACGTCGCGGACTTCCATGCCGGCTCGATCTCTCGACAGACCGCCGGGCCCCAAGGCGGAGAGACGACGCTTGTGGGTCAGCTCCGAAAGGGGGTTGTTTTGGTCCATAAATTGCGACAATTGAGAAGAACCGAAGAATTCTTTAATGGCCGCCGTCACCGGGCGAATATTGATTAAGGATTGAGGCGTGGCCGCATCGGGATCTTGAACGGCCATGCGTTCGCGAATCACGCGTTCCATACGGGTTAAGCCGATTCTGAATTGGTTTTGTAAAAGCTCGCCCACGGAGCGAATCCGACGATTGCCCAGGTGGTCGATGTCGTCGGTTTTGCCGATGCCGTAGAACAGATTGAATTCATAGTTTACGGCCGCCAAAATATCGTCTACCAAAATGTGCTTCGGAGACAATTCCTTATAATGAAGTTTAATCCGCGTAATGAGCTCTTCCCCTTCGTATGCTTCGAAGAGTTCTTTCAGGCGGGGCAGATAGATTTTTTCTCTGAAGCCCAGGGCTTTAAAGTCGATGTCCGTATCCAAGGCGGCGGGATCGACGAAATTGTTTCCGATAAGGACAATCTTCATCTTTTCACCCAGGGCATTGGGATCGTCGACGAGAATTTCCACTCGGTTAATCCCCGCATTTTCAATGGCGATGGCTTCCTCGCGGCTCACCCTCTCGCCGGCGGTACCCATGACTTCGCCGGTTTCCCCGTCGATGACATCTTCCGCCAAAATTTGATTTTGCAGCCGTTCCCGAAGGGCCAGCTTCTTGTTGAATTTGTAGCGGCCCACTTTCGCCATGTCGTAGCGACGGGCGTCGAAAAACATATTTTCAAAGAGAGATTGGGCACTTTCCACCGTAGGCGGCTCGCCGGGGCGGAGCTTTTTGTAAATCTCCAGAAGGGCTTCCTGTTTGTTGCTGGTTTGGTCCTTTTCAAAGACCTTCAAGAGCTCTTCCGTCTCACCCATAAGGTTTGTGATTTCCAAATTGCTTTCCACGCCGATGGCCCGAAGTAAGATCGTAATGGGGATCTTCCGCGTGCGGTCGATACGCACATTGACCACGCCTTGGGCGTCGGTTTCAAATTCCAGCCAAGCACCGCGATTAGGAATCAAGGTGGAGGAGAATAATTGCTTGCCCGTCTTGTCGAATTCCACTTTGTAGTAAGCCCCGGGGGAGCGAACCAATTGGCTGACCACGACACGTTCCGCCCCGTTAATGACGAAGGTGCCGGTGGCGCTCATTAAAGGCAAGTCGCCCATAAAGACTTCTTGTTCCTTAACTTCCCCGGTTTCCGTATTGATCAGTCGAACCTTCACTTTTAAAGGTGCCGAATAATTGGTGTCCTTTTCCTTTGCTTCCTCGAAATCGTACTTTTTCTCATCGGATACATAGTAGTCGACAAATTCCAGTATTAAATTTCCCGCAAAGTCTTCGATGGGCGAAATATCCCGAAACACTTCTTTGAGACCTTCATCGATGAGCCACTTAAACGAATCCGTTTGGACGCCCAATAGATTCGGTATCTCCAACACATCATCGATTCTGGAATAACTCATTCTCTCCCGTTTGCCATATTGAACAGGATGTACCATTAAATTCCTCACCCCTTACAGTTCCTTCGAAAAACAAAAAATGTATGTGTAAGAATCTCTTCAAATTGAATCGTCAATAACTTACATATACATCATCTTTCGTAGCTGCGACCGTCTTTTCCATACATTTTTAGATTATTATGCAATTTATTATATTAACACGAGGCGCTTTAAATGGCAAGAGATTATTTCTTTTTTCCCACTAAAACTTTTCCGTCCACGGGAACGTAGCGGCTTCTTGCCACGAAGACGCGCCGAAGTTCTTTTCCACCCATGGAATAGACGGCGTAGGTGTTGTAAATCGATCCGTTCACTTGCTTTTGAATCATTTTCACCTCACCCGGTGCCAGGTCCGAAGTGTAGCTGATATCGTTGGCTGCCGGAAGGTCCCGCACCTTCTCAGGCACCAAGTCGATGGTGTAGGGCTTTTCTTTCGCAGGCCCGTAAATGGTGCAAAGCAGGGTGCCGTCCTTGGCCTTGGTTTCGATGTAGACGGGCTTGGTAAAGGGATTGGCGAAGATAAAATCTTTGTAGCCGTCGCTTACGGCGCAGTCCAGCCCCTCTTTGGCGTAGGGCACGGCCTTGGAGTGATTGAATTTCGTGATGACATTAAGCCCCGAGCGGGCCACGGCATTGTACATGGTGGTGGACACTTGGCAGACGCCGCCGCCAATGCCCTCGGTTTCCACGCCGTTTGACACGGTCTTGCCCTTGACGAAGCCGTGGGCCTCGGTAATGCCGCCGATGGTGGCGAGGAAAGAAAGTTTTTCCCCCGGCGCCAAGACGATGCGGCGGAAGTAGCGAGCGCCGTTTTCCACATTGATCGTACGGCTTTTGTCTGCGGGGTCGTAGGTGGTGACGGCTTCGGCCAATTTTCCGTCGATTCCCGCCAGTGCCTGTGCCTCGATGTCCGGAGCCACGGTTTTCGTACGAATCTCTATGGGCCCATCGATGCCGTGCGATAAATCGAAGGTGGCCCGGGCCGTATCCGGCACTTCCCCTTGATTGCCGGGGCGTATGACGACCTTCTCCCCTTCTGTTGCCACAGTGGCGGGCTTGGCCATGTCGTAGAGGACGCCGTTTAAGCTAGCGAGGCTACGATTTAAGGTGGCCTCATCCACGACAAGGGGCGTATGCACCGGTTCTTTCTTCAATGCCTGTGCCATGCGGGAGAAGAAGTGGCGCTTTTTGCTTTCTTTCAACGCATCTTTCGCCACCTGTTTTTCGTTCATGGAGAGCCCCAGTTGCTGCGAGGTCATGGTGGCGGATTTCTCCTTGTGGGTTAAGACCACGTCGGCGGAGAGAAAATCCTCCTTGTATTTGTTTATCTTTTTCTCCGCACCCTTCACCGTTAAAAAGCCCAGAGACTTGCCGCAATAATTGGTTCCGGGACTGATGATGCCGAAGGTGGGCAAAAGGCCGAGAAAAATAAAATAGATTAAAAGGGCGGCAACCGCCGCGGCGGCCATGCGTCGTCGCTTCATGCGCTTAAGTTGGCGCCGCTTTTTTCGTCGAAAATGCAAATACTTTTGTTCCATTAAGCAGATACTCCTTGCACGTAATGGCAGAGATCTTTCAGGTCGCATTCGTCGCAAAGGGGGCGCTGGGCCTTGCAGATGCGGCGGCCTAAAAAGATCAAGAGGTGATGGCCCTTGCTCCAACAATCCTTCGGCCAAATGGCCATAAGTTGTTTTTCCGTGCCGTCGACATTTTTGCTTTCGGCGAGCCCCAGGCGATTGGATACGCGAAAAACGTGGGTGTCCACGGCAATGGCGGGAATGCCCAGCACATTGGAAGCCACCACATTGGCGGTCTTTCTCCCGACACCGGGGAGGGTCATTAAGTCGTCGATGGTGGGAGGAATTTCGCTGCCCCAGCTTTCGATGATGATGCGGGAGGCGGCGAGAATATTCTTCGCCTTGTTCCGATAAACGCCGCAACTTTTGATGATGGTTTCCAGCTCTTCCTGAGACAAGGTCACCATTTTCTCCGGCGTATTGTGTTCTTGAAAGAGCACCTTGGTGACTTTATTCACCCGCACATCCGTACATTGGGCCGAAAGAATGGTGGCGATTAAAAGTTCGTAGGGCGTGGTGTAATCCAACTCCGCACGGGCGTCGGGAAACATTTTTTCCAAACGGTCGTACACTTGCAGTGCTTCTTTTTTTGTTAAACGCATTCTACTTCTTCCTCTCATTAAAATAGCGGCGAATGTAGGCGGCATTTTTTACCCACTGTTTTTTTCCTCGCCAGGATCCGCTGAGCCGACCGTAGCGTTTTTTAAAGGAGCGATTCGACTCCGCTTCCAATCCGTCGAGGCAAACAGCCTCAATGGGATCGGTGATTTCGTACACCGCCTCGATCCCCTTGTTCTTCGGGCAAACCATTTGGCACACATCGCAGCCGTAAAGCCAATCGGCCATGACCACCCGCTCCCCTTCCGTGAGCTCGCCCCGTTTTTGGGTGATCCATGAGCGGCAGCGACCGGGATGGAGGATGCCCGTCATTTCGATGGCGCCTCCCGGGCAGGCATCGACGCAGGCGCGGCAATCGCCGCAACTGCCAAGGGGCGCGCGGATCTCGCCGCCTTCAATGTTGGTAATCAGCATGCCGATGGCCACATAGCTTCCCAGGCGGTGGTGAATAAAGCTTCCGTTTCTTCCGATAAAGCCCTTGCCGGTGAGAAGGGCAAAGCCCCGCTCGTACAAGGGCCCGGTGTCCACCTGGCGGTAGTATTCTACCTCCGGATAGTTTTTCTCCAAATAGGCTTCCAAACGGGCCATTTTTTCATTTAAAATTACGTGGTAATCCGTGTCTCTCGAAAAACTCGCCAGCCTGCCGTAGCCTTTCATCGACTCCGGCTCCTGCTCAGCGAAAGGCACTTGCTCGAAGGCGACAAAAACGGATTTCGCCGAAGGAAGGCTTCCCGCGGGATCCAGGCGGGCATCGATGTCCTCGTGCTCAATGGGCAGCATCTCCCCCGCCGCTTTTCGCTTCATCAAAACAGAAGCCATGGCGTCTAATCGCGAGGCCGGCACCAGGGCTAAATCGTGAAATCCCAATTGCGCTTTGATTCGGTCTACTTCCATCCCAAGTCCTTTCCATTGTTGTATAATAATAGTATCACACTCTGACAAAGGAGATACTATGTTTCACCGAAAGCTTTTTGAAAAAGTCAAACCCTTTTTTATACGCGTCAGTCCCGGAAAATGGGATGTGGACCGCAGCTTAATCCTCATCGTCGCCGCCATTACCCTCATGGGCTTTGTGGCCCTCGCATCGGCCACCTTGTCTTACGGCAATCGCCCCTTTTTAATGAAGCAGGGCATCGCCACCCTTTTGGGCGTGGTCATCGCCGCCGGGCTCATGCTCCTGGATTACCGCATTTGGCGCACCTACTACCCCCTTCTCTACGGCCTCAGCGTCATTCTCTTGGCGGCTACCCTGCTCTTCGGCCACGGAGACACGACCTGGGGATCGAAAAGCTGGCTCGCCATCGGCCCCATTAATTTTCAACCGGCGGAATTCGTCAAGATCTTTCTCGTAATTTCCTTTGCCTTTTACTTAGAAAAGCACGGCGATAAAATCAACGAACCCAAGGAGCTTCTCAAGGCTTTGGCCTTTGCGGGCTTTCCCGTGGGCCTCATTATGCTTCAGCCGGACTTCGGCACGGCCATGGTCTTTTTATTTTTCATCGCCGTCATGTTGTTTTTCTCCGATTTGGATTGGAAATATATTTTCGGCGCCATGGGGGCGGGCTTTCTGTCATTACCCATCTTATACGCCCGACTGGACGATTACCAGAAAGACCGTATTCTGAACTTTTTAAAGCCGGATGCCAACACTTCCGGCAGCGGCTATCAAGCCTACGAGGGCCGGGTGGCCATCGGCGACGGTCGCCTCTTCGGCCGCGGCCTCTTCCGGGGACCCCAAACCCAATTTAATTTCATCCCCACGAAAGAGACGGACTTTATCTTCCCCGTCCTCGTGGAGGAATTGGGCTTTCTCGGCGGCGCCCTCTTGCTCGCACTCTACGCCCTTTTGTTTTATCGCCTACTGTCCTTGACCAAACTCGCCAAAGACAAAGGCGGCCGACTCATGGTTTTCGGCTTTTTAAGCGTTCTCTTCATTCACATCTGGGAAAATGTGGGCATGACCTTGGGGCTCATGCCCGTTACCGGCATTCCTCTACCCTTTGTCAGCTACGGCGGCACCTTTCAAATGGTGAACCTGGCCATGATCGGCCTTTGTCTAAGCGTACGCTACCACCGCTACGGCACCCACGGCGTGATTCATCTACCGTCGTTTATGACCGCCATTGCCGATCGCATCGACGCTTTTCGCGATCGCCAATGGGAAGCGGAACGCTTAAAGCGCTGGCGCTGATAAAACCGCACCACATCTTTTCGTTGCGGCCAAAAGGGCTTATGGTATAATAACCCTGCTAAGGGGCCCTAAAAGGATGAAAAAAGGCTTCGGAGGGCTTTTATACAGAAAATCATCATCGAAGTTTGTTAAAACGTGGAAATGGCGGCCCGTTTCAGGTATAATATATTGTTGAGTAAACAAAGGAGGACACCAATGAACACCATTAAATTAAATTTAGAAAAACGTGAAGACTTAGGCTCCGCCGGCGCAAAGAAGGTCCGCGCCCAAGGCCTGGTTCCCGGCATCTTCTATGCGAAGGATGCTGAACCCGTTGCCGTCACTGCAAAAGCCAATGAACTGCAAAAAGTTGTCGATGTAGCCGGTACTTCCGCTTTGGTCGATGTCAATGTTAACGGGGAAGATCACAAGATTCTCTTTAAGGAAATCCAACAACACCCCTACAAAAACCAATTGCTCCACTTCGATGCCTATGGCGTTAACTTGAAGGAAAAAATCAAGCTGTCCATTCCCGTCGTCTTGGAAGGACGCGACGACATTCGCGTACAACCCTCGGTCTTGTTGCAACTTCTCGAAGAAGTGGAAGTCGAATGTCTGCCGACCAACCTGCCTTCCGAAGGGGTGGCCAATGTCGCTGATATGCAAATCGGCGATACCTTAACCGTTGCCGACTTAGACGTGGCATCCATCGAAGACATCGAAGTCTTAACTGATTTGGAAGAAGCTGTCTGCGCACTGCAAGAACCTCGCGAAGAATCCGTTGAAGAAGAAGCAGAAGGCGCCGCCGATGCAGCTGATGTACCTACCGTAGGCGAAACTGAATCGGAAAAAGAAGCCGAAGAAGAATAAATTGGGCCGCTCAGGCGGTTCGTGAAAAGATAAGATCGGATAGCCGGTCTTATTTTTTTTGTGCCTTTTTTCTGAAGCCATAAAAAAAGCGCCGACATCATCGGCGCAAGTCGTATTGTCTTTCTATTGAATTTGCGGAGCGTCCTTTTCAAAGTCCCATTTGTCTTTGGGATCGGCAAAGCGAACAAAGATCGAGAGAAGGGCGAACAGAGCCAGAAGCCCTTGATACCAGAGGAAGGGAATGATTTCCACCGGCGAGACCGCTGCCGCACCTAATTCCTTGGTGAGTCCGGCGGCAATAAGAATTTGTGCGCCGTAGGGAATGATCCCTTGCATGACGCAGGAGAATGCATCGAGCAGGGATGCCGAGCGTCTCGGATCCACCTTGAAGTCTTTCGAGATTTCTTTCGCCACGGGCCCGTCGATAATAATGGCCACCGTGTTGTTGGCCGTGGCAGCGTCGGTAAGAAGGGTCAAGAGGGCGATGGAAATTTCCGCCGACTTCACGTCTTTGGCGAAGCTGCGAATCTTTTGAACCAGCCACTCAATGCCGCCGTTTTGCGAAACCATGTAAGACAGGCCGCCGGTTAACATGGACAGAAGGAAGATTTCGAACATGCCGCTGAAACCGTCGAAAATATTTTGGGCGAAGGTCATCATGGTGAGGCCGCCGGTGGCGATGCCGATGACGCCGGAAAGCACGATGCCGCTTGCTAGAACCAAAAAGACATTCATCCCGGCCAATGCCGAAATCAAAACAAAGAGATAGGGAATAATCAAGACGAAGCTATAATTTAAATCGTCGAGAACCACTTGGCCTGTGGGTTTTCCTACAAAGAGGAAGATAACGAAGGTAATAATCGCCGCAGGAAGGGCAATTTTTATGTTCGCCCGAAACTTGTCTTTCATGTCCACATTTTGCGTCCTGGTGGCGGCAATGGTGGTGTCGGAAATAACGGAGAGGTTATCGCCGAACATGGCACCGCCGACCAATGCGCCGAGAACCAGGGCCAACGACAGATTCCCCTTTTGAGCGACGCCGACGGCAATGGGGCCCACGGCAGAAATTGTGCCGACGGAAGTTCCCGTGGAGAGAGAAATAAAACAGCTGATAAGAAAAATCCCGGCGGTAATGTATTGAACGGGAATCATGGACAGGGCGAAGTTGACCACGGAGTCCACGCCTCCGGAGGTTTTGGATACGGTGGCGAAGGCGCCGGCCAATATGTAGATCAAACACATAATGATGATGTTCTCATCGCCGCAGCCCCGCACAAAGGCATTAAATTTGTCGTCGACGGAGCCTTTGAACATGACAAAGGCGAGCACAATGGCCGGCAAGATGCACACCGGTGCCGCCACTTGATAAAAGGCCATTTCCACGCCCCTGGCATTTAAAATCATGCCGGTGGCCAAATAGACCAGTACGAAAAGAATAAAGGGCAAGAGCGCCGCCCCGTTGGCTTTTACTTTTAATTTGCCGTCTTCCATCATGTCCTCCTCATATGCTTCTGAATGAAAATATCATTGCGGATCCTACCCATTTTTCGAGAATGAAGGGTATATCGTATAAATTATTATAGTATCTCCGCCTGCATTTGTAAAGATTGACAGCGCACCGTCCGAGTGCAATAAAAAACCCCACTCCGAAGAGCAGGGTTAAAATCAGTCGTAAAGCAGATGAGATACCCGCTTGTACAAGGCCAGGGTCACCGCCGATACGATCAGCCCCTTCACCAGATTAAAGGGCACGATGCAATAGACCATCATATCCCACAGGGAGTTGACTCGCGGCGTGACGGCACGGCCCATGTTAATAATGGCTTCCATGGGCATAATCTTGCCGTAGAGAGGAAAAACCACGAAGTAATTGCTCAAGGTGGCCACGGCGGTCATGCCGATGACGCCGATTAAAAGACCGACGACGGCGCCGCGGTAGGTTCTGCGCGCACAGTAAAATTTCGACGCGAGCCCGACAAACAACGCGCCGACGATAAAATTCGACAACTCGCCGACGCCGCCGGTGGTGGTGCCGCGAACGAAAAAGGTGAGGATGCACTTCACCAGTTCAATGGTGATACCCGCCACGGGGCCCATGACGAAGCCGCCGATTAAGGCCGGCATATCGGACAGGTCGATTTTTATAAAAGGCGGTGCAATAAAGGCCAAGGGGACTTCGATGTACATAAGTAAAAAGGCGATAACGGATAAGAGGGACAGACGCGTTAAATTTCTCGTGGAGTAGCGCGCCTTCGTCCGCTGGATTTGATTCATGGTTCCTCCTTGTGGGGCAAAAAAAAAGCCCGCATCCCCGGGCACATAAACATGAAAAAAAAGATCTTCTTTCATCCGGACTGTCACCGTCGGTATTGGAATTGCACCAATTCAGTCTTTCGACACGTGGACTTTACCACCGATGAGGAATTTCACCTCGCCCTGAAGATTGATTTGTTTGATATATTTTTATTATACCACCTTTTCAAATAAATGAAAGGGGTTTTCAGAATTTCGGGACACAAAAAAAGCCCCGAAGGGCTTTTTTCTCCTTAATGAACCGTGCTTATTTGCCGACGATCATTTCGGAAAGACGTAAGGGTTCGATGTATTCGTCCCCTTTGAAGACGCGCATGTTGCCGCCGGAGACTTCGTCGATTAATACGACTTCGTCGCTGCCTTCTAAGCGGCCGAATTCCAATTTGATATCGTACATTTCGAGACCACGAGCCTTTAAGTCGTCGTAGATCACTTGAGAAATGGAGCGGGTAAGCTCTTTAATGCGTTCGTATTCCCCTTCTTTTAAAATGCCCAACAGTACCAGCGCATCTTCGTTGATGAGGGGGTCTTGGCGTGCATCGTCTTTTAAGGTGAATTCCACGTAGCGATTTAAAACGTCGCCGTCTTTGGCATATTTGCCGTAGCGACGAATAAAGCTACCCGTAGCCTTAAAGCGGCAGATCACTTCCAAGCCCTTGCCGAATACTTTGGCAGGCTTAATTTCCATGAGACGATTGTCTACATCGGCGGAAATGTAGTGTGTGGGGATTTTATCTGCTTCGAATTTTTCAAAAAAGTATTTGCTCATGGCAATGCATGCGCGGCCGGAACCTTCGATGGAAAGGCCTACTTGGTTTTCACCGGGATCGAAGACGCCGTCTTTGCCCGTCACGTCGTCTTTGAAGTAGAAATAGGTCTTGCCGTTTTCTTGTCGAATGTCTTTCGTCTTTCCTTCGTAAATGGTTTTCAAAATAGCCTCCTGTCATACAAGCAAATCGTACAACTTATTTTACAACAAATGGCCGCGGGAAAACAGATCCTTAGGCAAATTTTCCTCGGATTTTCACGAAAATTTTTCCGCAAAAAAGCGCCCGTAGGCGCTTCGATTAAATGGCGTGTTTATTTGAGTTGTAAACAATGACAGGCATGCCTTCAAAGGCATTTTTGTAAAAGGTCGGCGCCTTGGAGGGCGGTGTGTTGACACAGCCGTGGCTGCCGCCGCCTAAATAAATTCTGCCGCCATAGCTGCCCCGCCAATTGGAATCGTGAATGCCGCAGCCCGTCCAGTTAAAGGGCATCCAGTACTTGACGTAGCTCTTCCAGGAATCCCCGGTAAGGTAGCGGTTGCGTTCTTTCGACCAAATTTCGTGGGTGCCGGTGGGCGTGCCGTTGCCGGCGTAGGGATTGCCCGTAACTACCGGCGAATCGATGACGAGATTGCCGTCTTTATAAAGCCACATGTGTTGACGGGCAATGTCGATTTCGATGTAGCTGTTGCCGATGTCGTTGACGTTTCGACTCACGGCTTTTCTCTTATACACCGGCTCCATGCTTTGCACTTTTTTGTCATTCAACGCCGTCATCAGCTGTTCGCGGGTCTTGGGCTGATTGATTTGCCAGCCGTAAATCCCGCCCTGAATGCGCATCATGGCACCGCCGGTGGCTTGAAAATCTCGCGTCCCTTTAAAGGTGTCGTATTTTTTACCCAGCTCCGCCACATAAGCTTTTACCTTTTCTTCATCCGGCTCCAAACTGCCGTCGTCGGCGGATTTGTAAAGATTAATTAAGTTTTGTCCCGCCAACACTTCTTCCCTGTCGGAGAAAGTGTAGGTCAATTTGTATTCTTCGATGGCATTTAAACTGGCCACGTGTTTTTTCATGTGGTCGAGGTCTTCCGCCGGCACGGGCTTCAGGTAGAGATCCGCCTTTTCCGCGTCTAATTTTTTGTCCTGTTTGTGCATGGACTTTAATACCGCCGCCTTGAGTTTCGGCCCGTCCAAGCGGGTGCCTTCTTTGGCATCGGCGATAGTATAGCCCTTGCCTTCCTCGTAAGCGATGGTCTGCGGCGTGGGATCGGTGATGTCTTTATCCGCCACCATGTGCATGTATGCCAATGCATTTTCCAGCTTCGCATCATCGTAGGTAATGGCGGTGTTCACCTTATAATCCTTTTTCATAAAGGCGTAAACGGGCCATGCCCAGGGGCTGTACTCTTTCATTTTAAAATCGGGCATGGTTTCTTTGTAATCGATGGCCGATGCTTTAATGGTGTCCGTCTTGTCGTCTTTGCCTACCACGGTTAAGGCATAGTCTTTCCAAGAGGCTTTAAAATTTTCCCTCAAGTCCGCCCGCGGCTGAAGGGATATGTCGGCGCCGTTAACCGATGTGTTGGGCATATAGACTTGTGTAAAGGCCAGGGCACCGATTAGATAGACGACGGCCAAGATGCCGAGAATAATGGCCGCGATTTTTCCGATTCTATTGCTCAAGATCCTTCTCCTTTTCATTTAGTCGCTCTAATAGTGTATCATAAATTTTTCACGGTTCAAGGTGATTTTTCTCTTTCTCTTCGCGAAAATGTGGTGTAATCTAACTATAGTAACCTTTCTGGAAAATGAGGAGAATATTATGGATAAAACGCCCCGAACCATTCAATCACTTGCCCGGGCCTTTGCTATTTTAGATTGCTTCGATGCCGTGCATCCGAAGTTAAGCTTGTCGGAAATTTCTAAATTAGTTAAATTAAATGTGAATACTACCCGCGGCCTGGTCAATACTTTGGTTCATTTTCAATACTTAAGTCGCGACGAAGCGGAAAATGACTACCACTTGGGCCTGGCCTTTGTACCCAAGGCCAATCTCGTGGAGGATCAGTACTTATTCCACGTAAAAAATAAAATTCGACCCATGCTTCGCGTTTGGGCCAATGCCTTTGAGTTAAGCGCGCGATTAAATATGGTGGAAGACGGCCAGCTCTTAACGGTATTTACGGAGGTGCCGGACACCACCCGCTACTTGATCCTCACCCGTTCCCGCACGCCCTTTCCCCTTCACGCCACGGCATCCGGGAAGGCCTACCTGGCCAGCTTGCCGGAGTCGGTGGTGGACAAATACATTAAGGACACGCGCCTGGTGCCCTACACGGAGAAGACCATTACGAAAGATTCCGTATTGAAACACGAAATGCAGGCCACGCGGAAGCGGGGTTACGCCCTGGAAATCGGCGAAATCAACGACGGTCTGGGCTCCATTGCCGTTCCCCTTTTCGACAAACGAGGGGAATGCATCGGCACCATTTCCCTGTCCGGCGCCAACGAAGAAATTATAGAGAATGAACTGCAGGCTTTCGCTTCAGTGCAGGCTTTTCTCGACGAATTAAATCCTTTGTGGTAGCAAAAAGCCATTGCCTTTTATCGGGCAATGGCTTTTTTATTATGCGTCGAATACGGCGGTTACCTCGGCGGGAAAGGCCACGGCGTCTTTAATGTGAAGGACATTAATCATAATCACGCCCCCTGTGGCGGGCACCTGATCTAAATTTGCCATGACTTCCACTTGGAATTTGTTTTCGTTGAGCCAAAAGCGTTGCGCTACCAAATCTCCCGCTTCGGCAGCTTCGGGACCGGCGTCGGTATTCAGCGTTTCGTGACCGATGGCGGCGATTTTCCGCGTGCGGCTTAAATACTCGAGGGCCGCCACAGACCAGCCCGGCGTCACTTCCACACCGTCGTGGGTGTTGGTGAAATCGTCTTGGGAATAAATCCGCTTGTACCAGCCCGAGGAGAAGGCCACAAAGGCCCCTTCCGGGATGGCGCCGTGTTCTTTTTCAAAGGCCAAAACATCGTCTACGGTGACGGCATAGCCGGGATTTTCCTTTACCTTGTCTTCCAAATGGAGGACGTAAAGGGGCAGGTAGCGCTCTTTCGGCGAAATGTCCGATAAAATTTTTCCGCCTGCCATAAAATGGGCCGGTGCGTCTACGTGGGTGCCGTGGGAGGTGCCCAGGGTGTATTCCCGATTGTCCGATCCCGTTTCCTCCAATGTGGTGAGGACCCGCTCGCCCAAGGGATTAAAGGCCTGGTAAATGGCCATGTCTTTCGTCACTTCGTGGGTTAAGCTCACCCACGTCTTTTCTTTGAGGGCCTGTAGTAATTGCTGTGTCTTCATGTAATCTCCTTTCGTTGTTTCTCTTTCACCCTCCATTATAGCCTGTCTCGTTCTTTTCCACAGCCCTTTTCGCGCACAAAAAAAAGAGGCCGAAGCCTCTTTTCTCTTACATGGCCAGATAAGCCATAAGGGCATAGTTGATTAAGAATAAAATCGTGGAGCCGACGAGAATCGGGTGCAACTCTTTGGCTTTTCCCTTTAAGATCATGACGATGCAGTAGAAAATAAAGCCCGCTGCGATGCCGTTACTGATGGAGTAGCTGAGGCCCATAAAGACCGAAGCGAAGAAGGCCGGTACGGCACATTCCAAATTCGTCCATTCGATTTCACTAAAGCCGGCACACATCATGATGCCCACGATAATCAAAACGGGCGCCGTCGCTTGTGCGGGGACCAGACCCGCCATCGGTGCGATGACGATGGCCAACAAGAACATGGCCGCCGTGACCAAGGAGGTGAGCCCGGTGCGACCGCCGGCGCCGATGCCTGCCGCACTTTCTACATAGGTCGTAGTGTTGCTGGTACCGATAAAGGCGCCGATTACCGTGCCGATGGAGTCGGCGAAAAGGGCCTTGTCTAGTTTCGATTTAAAGCCGGAGCTGGTTTGCATGTTGCGAATATCTTCTTCACTGAAAATGCCGGAGCGACGGCCCGTGCCGATAAAGGTGCCCAAGGTGTCGAAGGTATCGCTCAGGGAGAAGGCGAAGATGGTCATGAGGACCAAGGGAATCCGGGCCGGATCTGCGAAGAGACCCAGCAGCCCTTCTTTTCCGAGAGCCACGCCGAAGACCGTGGAGAGGTCTTGGAAGGAGCTTGCTACAGAAGGACTTTCCGAAAGTTTCGACAGGTCCACCACGCCCATGGGGATGCCGATGATGGTCGTTGCTAAAATACTGATTAAAATGGCACCCTTTACATTTTTAAGCACCAAGACCACGGTAATCAACAAACCGATCATAGCGAGAAGGACGCCGGCATTGTTGAAGCTTACCAAGGCGGGAACGGCGGCGGAAGAACCGATAATGGTTCCACCGTCCAAGGCTTGATAGGTGCCCGGGTCCAAAGTAAAGTTCAACAGGCCGCAGTTTTTAATACCGATGTAGCCGATGAATACGCCGATGCCGCCGCTAATGGCGTGTTGCAACGATTCGGGGATGGATGTAATAATCATCTTCCGAACTTTGGTGACGGTGATCAACACATTGATCACGCCACATAAAAAGACCATGCCCAAGGCTTCTTTCCACGTAAAGCCCAAGCCGAAGACGACAGTGTAAGTAAAAAAGGCATTGAGTCCCATGCCCGGTGCCAAGGCGTAAGGCACATTGGCGAAAAGGCCCATGACCAAGGTGGAAACCACCGATGCAATAATCGTCGCCAAGAAGACGGCGCCCCAGGGGATACCTGTTTGAGAAAGAATCGCCGGATTGACGAAAATAATGTAGCTCATGGCAAAGAACGTGGTCATGCCGGCTAAAATCTCCGTCGAAAAATCCGTTTTGTTTTCTCGTAACTTAAAGAATGATTCCATAACTTCCTCCTTAAAAATAATACGCGAACAGTATATCACGAATTTTTCAAACGAACACTTGTTGAATTAAAAACATATACACCGCCGTGCCCAAAACGATGGAAAGAATGGACTTGCGCTTCCATAAATAACTGCCCGCCGTCACCAAGGCGGCCAAACTCATGGGAAAAAAGCCGCCGAAGGAATCGAAACGCATGACGCGCAAACAGTAGACGATTAAAAGTCCCATCATGGAATAGGGCAAAAGCACGCCTAAATCCTTCACAATTTTCGGAATGGTGTCGCGACGGGAAAAGAAAAACAGGGGAAACATGCGAATGGTAAAGGTAATGGCCGCCACAATGACGATGGCGATATAGACTTCCTTAGTTGACATATTTCCTCCTGTAATACAAATTGCCGATTAAAATCACGGCCATGGCAGGCAAAAGAAAGCTGTCGCGTCCGAAAAGAAGGACGGCGAGAACAGAAGCCCCCACACCTAAAAGCGCCGGGAAGTGGTGATCCGTTCCCTTCCACTGCTCGATAAAGGCGGTAATAAACAGGGCCGTCATCATAAAGTCGATGCCTTCCACATTAATGGGAAGGACGCTTCCCAAAAGGGCGCCGAGGAGTGTGCCCGCGAGCCAGTACATACAGTTCAACAGCCCGATGTGGTACATATCATCGGCATCGGCCATGCCCCCGTCTTCCCCCGCCGTAATGTAGAGGGAGAAAGTTTCGTCACTGCAGAAATGGGTGACGAGCATTTTCTTCCACAGAGGCTCATTGGCCAAGGGATTGAGCAAAGAGATGGTGTAAAACAAATACCTTAAATTAATGGAAATGGCCAAAATGACCAGCTCCAACACGGCAAGGTGTTGGGCAAACAAACTCACCATGGCAAATTGCATGGCGCCGGCGTAAATGCCGAAACTCATCAAAAGGCTCACCAAGGTGGAGCGGCCCACGGAGCGAACCAAAACACCGAAGCCCATACCCAAAAGCAGATAACTGATTAGTAGGGGAATGGTTTTCGGAAAAACGCGCTTAAATTCTTTCATACTCTTTTTTCACACTGCCCTTCTTCTGTTTTCCTATGACGATTATACACGGACAAATGGAAAAAGTGAAAGGAAAATCGCTGAATTTCAACGCTTTAGCGGACTGCTCCAATCGCATCCGCCCACCCTTTTCGAAAGCTGTTTTCCTTTTTTCATCGTCTCCTCTCAGATCGGTGTAAAGCGTGTTCTATGAAGGGCAATAAAAAATCCCCACTCGCAGGAGTGGGGACTTTCGTAAGAAAATCTTACTTAACTTCGACGGTAGCGCCGACTTCTTCCAATTTAGCTTTGATGTCGTCAGCTTCTTCTTTGTTAGCGCCTTCTTTAACGGGCTTCGGAGCGCCGTCAACGAGTGCTTTAGCGTCTTTTAAGCCGAGGCCGGTAATGTCTTTAACGACTTTGATGACCTTAACTTTTTCTTGACCTGCAGAAGCGAGGATAACGTCGAATTCGGATTTTTCTTCAGCGGCTGCGCCTGCTGCTGCAGCTGCCGGAGCGCCTGCTGCTGCAACGGCAACGGGAGCTTGTGCGCTAACGCCGAATTCTTCTTCTAAAGCGCTAACTAAGTCAGCGAGTTCGATAACGGTTAATTCTTTGATCTCTTCAATAAGAGCGGTTACTTTTTCAGATGCCATAATGTATATACCTCCGTAAATAATTTTTGCCCTTAGGCAGATTCTTCTTCTTTCTTTTCGCGGATTTGGTTAAGCGCAACGGCAAGACCGCGAATGTTTCCGGACAGGACAGTTGCCAGTCCTTGAATCGGTGCATTCAAGCTGCCAAGCAAGTGTGCAACAAGCACTTCGCGACTCGGCAATTTCGCCAATGCTTTGACTTCGTCGACAGATACGACACGGCCGTCTAAGAGACCGCCTTTGATTTCTAAGCGATCGTTGTCTTCGGCGAAATCATTTAAGATCTTAGCCGGTTGCACGGCATCTTCGATACCGAATGCGACGACGGTGGGGCCGACGAGTAATTCGTTGGCGCTTTCGTTGCCGGTGGCGTCGAAGGCACGTTTCAACATGGTGTTTTTGTACACCTTGTAGTCTACGCCGTGTTCGCGCAATTCCTTTCTTAATTTGGTTACTTCTTCCACCGTTAAGCCGTGGTTGTTAACCAAAATAATGGATTGAGACTTTTCGATCTTTTCCTTGATCTCATCGACTAAGGCAATTTTCGATTGGAGTAGCTCTTCTTTCACAGATTCACCTCCTCGTTTCTACATAAAAAAATCACATTGCAGACACAATGCGAGTACCAAAATCAAATTCAGTCACCTCGGCAGGAAATTAAGGCGAACCACCTGCTGTCTGCGGTTTCAACTCATACATAATACCAAAGAAAAACCCCTGTGTAAAGGGGTTTTTTCATGATTGCGCACTTTTTATAATGGCACGGGCAATGCGATGGGCCGATGCCAGGGCCCAGTGGATGTTGTAGCCGCCGCAGTCCCCGTCTACATCCAAAACTTCCCCGGCGGCGTAAAGGCCCGGGGCGTTTTTGGACTCAAGATCGCTGCTGAAGCCCTCAAGGGCCATGCCGCCGCAAGTGACTTGGGCGTAGTCGAAGCCTCGCACGCCGATCACGGGCAAGGTAAAGGCAAAGAGCAGATTTAAGAGGTGCTCCCTCTCTTCCCAGGCCAGTTGATCCATGGGCTCTTCCCCGTTCAGGCTGCATTCCTTTAACACCACGTGCACCCATTTATTGGAAAGGATGCCGTCGAGAAAATCCTTCGCCGCCAAGGGAAGATAGCTTCTACCCTCGAGAATGTTTCGGTACTCCGGTCGTTGTTCCAAATGATTGAGCATGGGAAAGGCGACGGCGTAGTCTCCTTTCCGCTCCCCGACGGCCCGGGCGAGATCCAATACCGGCGGCCCGCTGATGCCGTCTTTGGCGAGAAGAATTTCCCCACCTTCCGAGGCGATCTTCTCGCCGTTTCGAAAGAGGGTGACGACTCCTTGAATCTTCGTGCCGTTTAAATGTTTTAAATAGGGGCTTTCGCATAATAGGGCGGAGATACCCGGGAAAGTGCGGGTTTTCTTGTGGCCGAAGGATTTTAAAAGGCCGTGGCCCTTGCCGTCGGAGCCCGATTGGGGCATGGCCATACCGCCGGCGGCGACGATGACTTTGTCGGCGAAAAAGGAACTGTCTCCACTCACGAGGCGAAAGCCGCCCTTTGATTGTTCGATGGCATCGATGCAGGTCTCCACCACTTCCTCGCCGCCTGCTGCAAACAAGCGGCGACGCAGAGCATTTAACACCGTGCGGGCCTGAAGAGTGGATGGGTAGAGCTTGCCTCGATCTTCTTGCACCAAATCGATTCCCAGGGCATCGAAAAATTCCCGCCGCGCTTCGGCGGAAAAATAGGTGCCGGGATCGAAGGGCAGGGGCGATTCGCTATGCCAATGGCCGGCCGAGAGATCTTCATTGCTCACATTGGCCCGGCCGTTTCCCGTGGCTAGCAATTTTTTTCCCACGCGATTTTTTCGCTCGTAGACGGACACAAAAAAGCCCGCCTCGGCCAAAAGACAGCCCGCCGCAAGGCCGCTGACGCCGCCGCCGACAATGGCGATTTTCATAGCAAAACCCCTTTCTTTTTCCCCGAGTATAGCACGCACATGTGCTACAATACAAGTTAGAAAAAATGAAAGGAGCTTCCATGACTATTACCGAACGACTGAAAAAATACGTACAAGTTTACACCACCAGCGACGAACGTTCCACCACTTATCCTTCCACGGCCCGCCAATTCGATTTGGCCCACATCCTCGTGGACGAACTGAAAGAACTGGGCCTTTCCGATGCCAAGGTCGACGACTACGGTTATGTCACCGCCCATTTGAAGGCCAATGTGGACAAAGACCTGCCCACCTTGGGCCTCTTGTCCCACATGGACACGGCGCCTGCGGCAAAAGGCGAAGGCGTCAAGCCCCGGGTGATCCGCTACGAAGGCGGCGACATCCTTTTAAACAAAGAAAAAAACATCGTCCTCTCCGACAAAGATTTCCCCGCCTTAAAAGATGTGGTGGGCCTGGATCTTATGGTCACCGACGGCACCACCCTTTTAGGCGCCGACGACAAGGCGGGCATCGCCATTATTATGGACAGCCTCCGGACACTCATCGAAGAAGATTTGCCCCACGGCAATTTGGCCATTGCCTTCACCCCCGACGAAGAGGTGGGCCGCGGCGTGGATCACTTCGACGTGGAATCCTTCGGCGCCGACATCGCCTTTACCGTCGACGGTTCCCGCCTCGGCGAAGTGCAATACGAATGCTTTCACGCCACGAGCGCCAAAGTGGACATCAAGGGCGTCAGCGTCCACCCGGGCACGGCGAAAAACCACATGATTAACGCCATTAGCCTGGGCATGGAGCTGGACCGCATGCTTCCCGCGGCGATGCGCCCTGAGTACACGGAAGGCTACGAGGGCTTTTACCACCTGGATCAATTCCGCGGCAATGTGGAAGAAGCGCAAATGGACTACATCCTTCGCGACTTCGACGCCGACAAGGTAAAGAAGATGTGCGACATCATGGAGGCCGCCGTGGATTTCTTAAACACGAAATACGGCGAGCGCATCTCCTTGAGTCTTGAAGAAAGCTACCGCAATATGCGTGAGAAAATCGAGCCCCACATGGACCTTATCGATCTCTGCGTCGAGGTCATGGAAGAAGAGGGCATCGAGCCTGTAATCGAGCCCATTCGCGGCGGCACCGACGGCAGCCGACTCTCCTGGATGGGGCTGCCCACGCCGAATTTATTTACCGGCGGCATGAACTTCCACGGCCCCTACGAATACATTCCCATTCAACACATGGAAAAGAGCCGGGATGTAGTCGTCGGCCTTATGCAAAAAATGGCGACGAGGGCGTAATGCAAGTCCTCTACGCTGCAGCCGGCGGTGCCTTGGGGGCGGCGAGCCGCTTTTTGATCTCCACGCTACCCCTTTCAAATCGCGGCCTGCCCCTTCCCACCTTTCTCGCCAATCTCATCGGCTGTTTTATCATGGGCCTCATCGCCGCCGAAGCCGAAGCGCGAGGCATGAGCCCCGGCCTTCAGATTTTTTTGAAGACCGGCTTTTGCGGCGGCCTCACCACCTTTTCCGCCTTCAGCGCGGAAACCGTGGCCATGATGGAAAAAGGCCACATGGCTGCCGCTGTCCTTTATGTCGCCGCCACGGTGATGCTGGGATTCATCGCCCTCTACGCCGGCGGCCAATTCGTCAAATAAAAAAGCCCCTCTACCGCGGCACTTGCTTTCACGGTACGGGGGGTTTTTTAATTACGAGACCCTATCTGTCTCTAAATGAATGATTCGATCCGCCACGGTTAAAGAGGAGGGGCGATGGCTCACCATGAGCACCGTCTTCTTCCCCGCCGTCTCTTTCAGAGACCGCAAAATCATGGCTTCGTTTAAGCTGTCTAAATTTGAGGTGGGCTCATCTAAGAGCAAAAAGGGCGCGTCGTGCAAGAAGGCACGGGCCAGGCCCAAGCGTTGCCGTTCTCCCGAGGAGAGGCGACTGCCCATTTCGCCGATTTTCGTGTCGTAGCCCTTCGGGAGGGAAAGGACAAAATCGTGAACGGCCGCGCGGCGACAGGCCGCTTCCATTTCCTCGTCGCTGGCATCCAATCGGGCCAGGCGCAGATTCGTGGCAATGGTGTCGTTAAACAAATAGGTTTCCTGGGTCATAAAGCCTTCATGCGCTCTTAATGCGGCGGTTTCGATGTGGCGAATGTCTTCGCCGCCAATCTTTACGCAACCTTCGTCCACGTCCCAAAAGCGCATAAGAAGACGAAGAATCGTGGATTTTCCGGAACCGGATTTTCCCTCCAGTGCCAGGATTTCTCCTTCCTTCACATCCAGATTCATGCCCCGAAGTATGGGGGCGCTGTCGTAGGAAAAATTCACTTCATCCAGGGCGGCGCCGGTAAAGTCGACGGATCGCCCTTCCTTTACTTCCCTTACTTTCGGCAGCTCGTCTAATAGATCCAAGACGCGATTGCCGGCGGCAAAGGTGGGCTGCAAAGTGTTGCCCAAGGCGGCCAGAGCGAGGACGGGGCCGTAAGAGGAAAGAATGTACGCCACCGCCGTAAGAAGCATGACGGGATCTTCCGTGCCACGGAGATAAATCATGCCCGCCACCACCATGAGGCCCAAGTGCAGAAGGCTTAACACCATGCCCGTCGCGGCCATGCCGAAGGCCGTCTCGTCTTTTAAGCGGCCGCCCGCCTCGATGCTTTCGCGACTCATGGTTTTTAATTTCTTTAAATAAGCCTCTTCAAAGCGGTACTGCAAAATTTCTCTCAGGCTACGCAAGCCGTCTAAGACAAAGCCGCTTAAGCGGCCGCTTGCATTTCGCGCATCCAGACCGAGATTTTTGTTTCGCTTCGAGAGATACATAGGCAGGACCACGCCGACGACGGTGTAGCCGAAGGCGGCGTAAAGGGCCAGGGGCGGCGCCGCTTTTGCGAGAAAGGCCACGGAGAGAAGGGAGAAAATAAGTGCGATAGCTGCCGGAGAAATGGTGTGGGCGTAAAAGACTTCCAGCAATTCGATGTCGGAGGTAATCAATGTAATGAGATTGCCTTTGTCTCTTCCCTCCAGCTTCGCCGGCGCCAATTCCCGCAAGGATGCAAACACCTTGCTCCGCAAGATGGCGAGAATTTTAAAGGCAATGTGGTGATTACACAGCTGCTCGCCGTAGCGCAAGGGACCCCTGAGAAAACCGCAAATCAAAATGGCCGCCACCAATGAGGGAGCAATCCACTCGCCGAAAAAGGCCGATGCCAAGCCGTAGGCCGTTAAGGCGGAAATGGCCGTTGCCGAGAAAAAGCCCAATACGCCCAGGGTAATGGCCAGTGCCATGACCGGGGCCAGGGGCTTGACCATGCCCACGAGACGGGCCATGACTTCCAATGGTTTACGCATAGACTTCACCTCCCCGGTACCTCTCAAGCTCCGCCTGTGTCTTCCACAGATCGACATACATGCCGCCCTTTTCCAGCAATTCCTCGTGGCGGCCTTCTTCAACCAAGTGCCCCTGATTCAAAACCAAGAGGTGCCCGGCATCCTTCACATTGGCCAGGCGATGGCTGATAAATAAAACCAAGCGGGTTTCGGCCAAGGCGCGGATTTCGCCGACGATTTTTTCTTCGCTTTCCACATCGATGTTCGAGGTCACTTCGTCGAAGATGTAAATGGGCGTGTCGTGCAAAAGGGCCATGGCGAGGCTGAGCCGTTGGCGCTGACCACCGGAGAGATTGCTGCCGCCGCTTTGAATCATTGTCTCAAGCCCCGCTTCCGCGGCGAAGTAATCTTTCAGGTTCACCCGATCCAAACTGTCCCACATGGCTTCTTCCGAGGCGCGGGGATTGGCCATGGCCAATAGTTCCCCTACGCTTCCGCCCATTAAATAGCTTTCGGCACCTAAGTAGGTCACGTGATCCAACAGGCTTTTTTCCTTCGTTTGGGAAAGTTCCGCGTTGCTAAAGGCCAATGATCCGGTGTAGCCCTTTAACTGCTTCGACAAGACGGCGGCCAAAGTGGATTTCCCCGAGCCCGACGGCCCGACGATGCCCACAAGTTGCGGGCCCTTGACGTCGAAGGACAATTGATCCAGGGCATTCTTCTCGCCGTCGTAAGACAGACTCAAGTTCTTCGCCGTCAATTCGTCGGCAGCTGCCATGGACAAGGTGCCGTCTTCTTCCTCTTCCAGGGCCAGAAGGTCAAACATTCTGTCCGCCGCCGCCATGCCGTTCATAGCGATGTGGAAAAAGGAGCCTAATTGCCGCATGGGCAAAAAGTAATCCGCCGACAAAAGCAAGATAAACAAGGCGTCGAAAAAGTCCAACCGTCCGGCCATGCAGGCCTTCAAACAAACCACCAAGGCGATGGCCGCGCCGCCGTAGGCAACCAGGTCCATGACGATAATGGAATTAAGCTGCATGGTTAAGACCCGCATGGTCTGCACGCGGAAAGATTCTGCGGACTTTTCCATTTGCCTGTGGCGATAAGGGTCGGTGCCGTAGATCTTTAAGGTGGTAAGGCCCTGGAGGTTTTCTAAAAACTCGTCCCCGACATCGGTGTATTCCGTCCAGTATTTGGCGAAGGTTTTTTTCGCAAAGGTCTGAATCAAGGCGATGGCCAAGGGAATGAGGGGCACGCCGATTAAAAGAACAATGGCCACGGTCCACGACATGGAACCGATGACAAAAAACAGAAAAATCGGCGCGATCATGCTGTAAAAAAACTGGGGCAAATAGGCGGAAAAATAAATTTCCAATTGGTCGATGCCTTCGCCAATAATCTGTACCGCCTCCGCCGAGCGCAATCGCTCTTTGTAGTATACGCCGAAGCCCATGAGCTTTTGAAAGAGACGTGTGCGCATTTTTTCTTTCACCGAGGCAGAGGCGCCATAAGCGAGGCGCACTTCTTTTTTCGCCACGACAAAGCGCAGGAGATAAATAATCAAACTGCCGGCTACGGCAAAGGACAAGGGCTTTTGCCAAGCACTTTCCGTAAAAAACAGGCGCAAGGCGTAGACCATAAGTCCCGTCGCCAAACTATTGAGAACCAAGAGCAGGAATTTCAGCCCAACGACCTTGGCGATGGCTTTTTTCGATTCGCTGAAATAGTGGAGTAATCGCTTATCGATCAATTCTATCCTCCTTTCCTTCGGAAAATAAAAGGGCCGGCGAAGGCGCCGGCTTCCTTCTACTTTTGAATAATGACTTGGCGATTGGCTCCGTTCCAGTCCACTTTGGCGCCGGAAAGTTCGCCGATGGCGCGGATGGGCACCATGGTGCGGCCGTTTTGAATCATGGCGGCTACATCGATGGCTGTTTTCTTGCCGTCTGCACGGACAATGGTCTTCGATCCGATGACCAGCTTCATGCTGCTTGCGCCTTCGCCGACGGTAACCGTGCGGGTCTTTTGTTCCCAGCCCACTTTCAGGCCAAGGGCTTCGGAGATAAAGCGTACGGGCACCATGGTGCGACCGTCTTTAATAAATGCCGGGCTGTCTGTTTTGACTTCCTTGCCGTTGACCAAAATGGTAATGGCGTTTTTGTTGGCTTTCGGTGCAGCGGGAGCCTTTTTCGATCCGGCGCCTTGAATCATTTTCGCTTGAGACCAATCGAAGGCCAGGCGCGCTTTTTGTTCGCCGGCACCGGGGGCACCGCCCTGCATTTGATCCATGACATCTACCCATACAGCGACGTCTACGAGATTTTCTTTTCCGCTTCGCACAAAGCTGAAGCTCTTCGTGTATACCCCTTTGCCTGCGCCTTTGACCGCTTCTTCACGGCCCGGGGCGGTAACAAAGAGATTGGTTAAATTTCCTTGTTGGTTCATAAAATTCAGCGGCTTGACATACACTTTATAGGTGAGCTTGCCCCCTTCTTCCTTCACTTCTGCTACGGGAGAAAGGGCCTTGTTGGCCATGGATTCTTTTTCGGCTGTGGCGTGTTTTAATGCCACGGGGACTTCATAGGTTTTGCTCGATTCGGCGCGGGCCACATTAGGTGCCAGTAAGCATACAAGGGCCAGGGCCAGGGATAAGAATTTTTTCATCGTCAATCTCCTTATTTCATATCTTTGGTATCAATGGTGTACAACACTTGTGCGGCTTGGGCGCGGCTGAAACTTTCCTTCGGTGCAAAATTGCCGTTACCCATGCCGGACAAGAGACCTTGGCGGGTCATCTTCTCGACAGAATCCTTCGCCCAGGAAGAAATCTTTGTTCCGTCATGGAACTGTCCTTTCGCTGCGGAGGCGTACGCTTTTTTCTCATGGCTCAGGAATTTATCTAAGATCACGGCCATTTCTTCGCGGGTGATGGTGCGGTTCGGCTCAAATTTGCCGCCGCCTGTGCCCTGAATCATGCCGGCAGATGCAGCCCATGCCACGTAGGGGGCGTAATACGCATTGCCCTTTACATCCTTAAAGGCTGTGGCGGTACCTGAAGGCGCGATGCCTGCCCTTCTGCCGAGAATCGTGACAAATTCTGCACGGGTGATGGCGCGGTTCGGTGCGAAGCGGCCTTCCCCTTCCCCTTTAAAGTAGCCGCGGGCCACGCTGTGGGCGATGGCATTGAGGGCCCAGTGATCGGCGCCGATATCCTTAAACTGCGTCAAAACGGCGTTGCGTTCTGTTTCACTTTTCGCCTTGAGGGCTTCTTTTTTCTTTTCTTCAGCGGACTTCTGCTCTTCTTTCTTCTTGTCTTCCGTTTTTTGCTCTTCTACCTGTTTTTCAGGCGTCTTCACTTCCCCGTCGATGCGGCGCGTTTCTCTGGCGCTGTTCCAGTCAAATTGCAAATTGGCATCTTGTTCCCCTTTACCGGGGCCGCCTTGAATTTTGTCCATGACATCCACCCATAGGGCGATTTTTTGGGATTGCACTTTGTCATTGAGCGTAAAGGACCAGAGGCCGTCGCCGTGATAGGATGCGCGGCGTTTCCCGCCGTCGTAGTAGAAGAGATTGGTCAGGCGACCTTCCATACCCTTCATCTTCATGGGCTTAAATTGAACATAGTAGGTGTAGCGGCCGTTGTAGACATCCACCGTGGCAGAGGAGCTCAAGGCCGAAGATGCCATGGACTTGCCGCCACCGACTTTGGTCAATGCTACAGGGAGTTCGTAGCGGAGGGTCTGATCCTTTTTCTTTTCGTCCTTTTTGTCGAGGGGATTTTCATCCTTCGGCTTATCTTTGTTTTCATCCTTGGGCTTGTCTTTGTTTTCATCCTTGGGGACTTCCTTTTGTTTTAATTCGCCGTGCCAACTGTTAATGGCGGCTGTTAAATCTCGTACACGTCCCTTCGTCAGATTACCGGCTTTAACTTCTTTTTCCGTCGTTTCCAAAAGGTCTTTTAATTCCTTTTGCGATTTTTCCGTATAGGAAGAGGGATCGACTGTTTTCTTTTGCTTGATCAGTTCCTTTAAATTGCCTAAGTCCGTGTCGTCGGCAGGTTTGAGATTTCCCATATAGAGGGCAAGCTTTTCGCCGGCCGCTTTAATCTCATCGGCTTTTTTCCCCTCTGCCTTGAGGAAGGCTCCGGCCATGTCTAATTTCGCTTTCAAGTCTTTTTTGTCCGAGACTTTTAACGCATTCAAATCCGAAGCGGCTGCGATGAAGTCTTTATACGCCGCCTTGTCTGCCTCTTCCATGGCCTTTGTCTTTAGGCCCAAGGCGAGGAGGAAGTTCAGTTCACTAACTTTTAAAGTGAGGTCTTCTTCCTTGGCGGATGCATCTTGTAAAAGGGTATCTGCCGCACTTGCGGTGGCGTTCAGCGCCTTGGTCACGTCACCGTCCCAGCCGGCTTTGTCTTCGCCATTGGCCTTTTTAACGGCTTCATCCAAGGCTTTTTTCGCCTTTTCAAGGGGCGTATCTTCCTTCGGATTTTGTCCAGGTGTTTCCGGCTCCTGCGATGCCTCGCCTTTTATTTCCTTGTACTTCGAAATTTCGAGGAAAGCTTCCTTTTCTTCTCCCTCCATGACAGTAATGGCAAATGCCAGCTTAATCGGATTCTCAGGTTTTGAATCAAGGGTAAAGGACCAGTCATTTCCCTTTTGTTGAGTCTCAGACTTAGATCCATCCTTGTAGTAGTAAAACTTACCAATGAATTGACTGGATTCCGGTTTTATCGAAATGGTAAATGTCCACTTACCATCCTTTTCCACAGCCGTTATTTTCTCTATATGGTCCTGAGCCATGGATTTATTACCCGGGCTGTCAGCCCTCTTTAATTTCCAGTCCAAATCATAATGCTTTTCCTTTGCCGCAGCTTGTTCTCCGTCGGCAAAAGGTTGTGCGTAAATACCTTGGGGCATTTCCGGTGCCTTGGCCAATACATTAATCGGCGCCGCTAAAAAGCCGGCACTCATCATGGCCGCCATGGCCAAACTTGTCGAACGAATTTTCATCGAATACCTCCTTTTTCCAATTGTTCTGTGAAATACATTGCCGCTTCCTTCAGCTCCTCTTCCGTCGCCTCTCTGGATTTTTCCGATGCCTCTTTCATTTGCTCCCTGGCATCCTTCGGCACAAAGACGAGCAAATCGATGCGGGCGGCCAATTTCTCATCCACTTTTCCGGGACATAAGTAGGTTCCCAAGCTTTCTTTCTTGTGATCGGCGAGGCATTTTTCGAGGCCTTCCATGGCCCGCGCCCCGTGTTCGGAATCGGGCATGGCGCCCATGGTTAAAAAGAGACCTGTTTTTTTCGGCGCATGGTCCAAAGCCTTCATCACCGCCTTATCGGGCAGGGCGCGATCGCACCAGCCGCCGAGAAGGCCGTAGTCGTAGGCCGACAGATTCGGCTTGTCCTTCAGATCTAAAAGGGTCAAATCCCGATTTTCTTTCAGCGCGTCGTAAAGATACTCCGCCATGCGCTTTGTGTTTCCCGTCTTCGACGAGTAGGCTATAAATCCTTTCATCTAATCCTCCTTGGGTTTTACAATGGACGCGCCGCCGACTTCGATCAACTCCAGCTCCGTGCCGTAGAGTTTGCTGATGACGCGACTGTTCAGCACCTCCTTGGGATCGCCTTGGTAGACGATTTTACCGTGGTACATGCCGATGACTTCGTGGGAATAATTAATGGCCTGCATAATATCGTGGAGCACCATAACGATGGTGGTGTTGCGCTCTTCGTTGATTTTTTTCACCAGGCGCAGTATTTCCAGCTGATACTTAATGTCCAAATAAGTGGTGGGCTCGTCAAGCAAAAGAATGTCGGAGCATTGAGCCAAAGCCATGGCGATAAACACCCGCTGCTTTTGCCCGCCGGAGAGGGTTCTGATTTCCCTCTGCCCCAATTCCGTGATGCCGGTCATTTCCATGGCCCGTTCGATTTCTTCCATGTCCTCTGCGGAATATTTCTGCAGGGGTTTTAAGTAGGGATTTCTGCCGTAGGAAACGTAGTCTTTCACCTTTAAATCGCCGATGATGCGATTTTGTTGATGGACGATGCCCAGCTCGCGGGCGTAGTCTTTCGGCGGATAGGAGAAAATATCTTTTCCGTGCAAAAGCACCCGGCCGCGGCTCGGCTTCATTTGGCGGCTCAGTATTTTCAATAGGGTGGATTTTCCCGAGCCGTTGGCCCCCATAAGGGTGGTAATGGCGCCGGGGGTCACTTTTAAATTGAGCTTGTTTAAAATCAAATGGCCCTTGGTATAGGCGTAGCTTAGGTTTTTAATCTCCATAGTTTTCGCCTCCCAGTTTCAACAATGCGATAAAGAAGGGCCCGCCGAAAACGGCCATGATCACCGCCGCCGGTATTTCGTAGGGATAGGCCGCGATGCGCCCCACCGTGTCCGACAGAAGCAAGACCAAACTGCCCAGGAGCATATTAAAGGGCAAGAGGTATTTGTGATCGCCGCCGACGAGAACCCGGCCGATGTGGGGCACGATCAGGCCCAAAAAGCCGATGACGCCCGCCACCGCTGTGGTGACGGAGGCTAAAATAATGGCGATTAACGCCACGATAAAGCGGTCGCGGTCGACGCGTACGCCCAGGGCGCGAGCGGTTTTGTCTTCCAGACTCAACAAATTCAACGAGCGGATGGTAAACAGCGCCGCCACTAAAAAGATAATGACGTAAAGGCAGAGAATGTGCACATCGCTCCAAGTTTTTTGCGCCACATTGCCTTCGATAATGGCCTGGGTGGCGCTTAAATTTCGCCCCATAACGGATTTAATGCCTTCGCCGATGCCGATAAAAGTCATGTTCAGCGCCACGCCCACGAGAATTAATCGCGTGGGCCGCACGCCGCCGTCCCATGCCAGGGTGTAGATCAAAAAGTAGGCGAAAAGACCGCCGGCGATGGAGAACAGAGGCGAGAAGCCCAAAAGGGCAGGCGACAGGGCCAGCACCATGGAGTTTACGAAGTTTGCCGCTGCAGAAATGCCGATGATCCCGGGATCCGTTAAGGGATTTTTCATCACCGCCTGCAAAAGGGTGCCCGATGTGGCCAGGGCCGCACCGGCTAAAATGGCGATAAAGACCCGCGGGAAGCGCAAATCGTAAATCCGCGCCACATCTCCGTCATAGGAGAAGAATAGACCGCGCAAAATTTGTCCCACGCCTAATTTTAATGAGCCCTCCGTCAGGGAGAAGAAAAAGACCACGACCAGGAGGACGGCGACGGCGGCGAAGGAAATCCATCGCCTGCGTACTTTTTGTTTTAATTCGTCAGTTCCCTTGTCCATAAAACACCTTTTCTAAATCTCCCAGTGCCTCTTTGTAGGAAAAATTGGCACTCATACCAAATATCTTCGTATTAAGGTCATACACTTTATTTTCTTTTACGGCTCGGAAATGTTTCCAGACGTCGTTGTTTTTAAATTCATCTTGAAACATTTGATGCACCTTGTCGGGCATGGCGTGTGCCGTTCTGAGAATAATGTCCGGATCTTTTTCCAGCATATCTTCCGTATTGACCGTTAAAAATTGCTGATCGTCATCGGGGTAGACATTCTCTCCCCCGGCCAGCTTCACTAAACTGCCTGCATAAGACTTGTCCGTCGCCACCACATAGGACCCGGGAAGGCCCATGAGAATCAACACTTTGGGCGCGGGCCCCTTGTTTCGCGATTTAAAGTCCTTCATGAACTCTTCGTAATCTTTTACGAGGGCCGCCGCTTCTTTCTCCCGATTTAAAAGACGGCCCATGTCCTCGATGGAGCGATACATCCCCGGCACATTGGATAAATTCAAAAAACCGAAGTGAATGCCCGCCGCCTTATACTTCGGCAAGAGGTCGGGCATAAGGCTCGCCGGAGAAAAGACGTAGTCCGGGTTCATGGATGCTATTTTTTCCATATCCGGATTCATGGCCATGCCGATGGTGGGCAAGTTGGCGTATCGCGCCGGCGGCGATTCCAATTGCGATTCCGCAATGGCGACGAGATCCACATCCAGCTTGTCCATGATGTCGGCACAAGCCGCCGATGTAGTGATGATGCGGGCGTGGTCGCCGTCGATGCGCTTTTCAGGTTTCGCCTTTTGATTGACACAGCCTGCCAGGAAAAAGAGAGCGAGGGCGACACTAAAAATCTTCAAAACTGAAGTCTTCATCGTCATCTTCCTCTCTTAATTCATTGAGCAGACGCTTTTTCTGTGCCAAAACATAGAACAGACCGCCGGCCGCCAGGGCGCCGCAAGTCACAAAGACCAAAATCGCCATCATGGATGCAAAAATAATCCGCGTCGCAGGCCCCCAAGGGGCTTTTTTCTTCGGCGCTTCGGTTTTGTCGCCTTTGGCAGCTTCGCCGTTTTCAAGGGATTGTATCTCCGGCGAATCTTCCGTTAAAAGACCGTGTTCGTAACCGATGTCGCTTTCCGTATCGCCAAGGCCCGACGCGCCGCCGTGGGTGACCGCATCTTTATCGGCACTCCCTCCTTCTTGGGGCGGGCTCTTCGGCGAAGAAGCGGGGGTTTTTGATGCCGAAGCCGCCGGTGCCGCTGCGTCCACTTTTGTCTTGGCGGGCGCTCCGCTTTTCGCCGGTGCCGCTTTTTGAGGCGCCTGCTTTGGCGCCGCCGCGCCTTGGGACAAAACGAAATCCGTATTGCCCGGCGTCATGTTTCCCATGTCGCCGTAAAAAATTACTTCGCGGCCCATTGCGTCGATAAACAGACTCAGGCGAATCACGCATTCCTTCGCCGGCAGTTGAAAGCGAAAATCTTTCCATTCGCCGCCGCCTTGTGGCGAATCGTAGGATACATTGCTAAAGCCGCTTGCGCCGCGTTTTTCCGCAGCGATGCTTACTTTCGACACATTGTCCATCATGTGCAGGCGAATGGTTAACATCCGCTTGCCGCCCACTTCCTCGTAAAGGGCCTGGGGATCCAACACGCCTTCCGCCATGCCTTGGCCGATGCCTTCATTCTTTCCCGAATCTTCAATGGCCCCGGTGATCGGGTGGCGATAGGAAGCGTGCATGTCCACAATGGAAGGGCCTTCGGCAAAACTGATGTTAGGCACCAGAAGAAAGATCGCCAAAAGAAGAGACAATAGCTTTTTCATTGCGCTTCCCTCTCCCTTTCCGCTTCATAGATCACTTCGTCCATATACATGCGGTAATACTTTCTCGTCATGTACGCGCCGCCGCCTAATGCGGCGAAGATAACCGTCAAACAAAAAATAATCAGACCCGGCCTCTCTTTCTCTTGTAATTCTTCTTCGTTCACGGGCGCCTTGGGGATGGATTCCCGGTCCGCGATCCCCGTGCCTTCGTCATAGCTGCCTTCTTCGAAAGACGGCGCCTCCCCGTCCGCCGGCGTATCGTCAGGCGTCGACGGACTCACATTGGTGGGCTCACTCGTCGATGTTGCAGGCGATGAAGCGTTCGATGTTACAGGCTTCGTCCCCTGACTTTTCGGCGTCTTCACGGCCTTCACCTTCGCAGGCGGTTTAATCTTTAAGCCGCCGTTTGCGACGGGCTTTGCCGCGGTTTTCGCGGTTTTAATAAAGAAGGTGCCCAAGCTTTTTGTTTCAAAGTGAATGCTTCCCTCTTTTATTTTTGAGGTCAGTTTCTCTCCTTTTTCGTCGTAAATCTCAGCCACGGTGCCTTGGAAGGGAATGGCTACCGCCACGGGCTTTTGCGGCGAAAGATTTGTTCCCAAGGCTTGTACCGATCCCTTGTAATCTTTCGGAATCCTTTCAATGGGCCTTCGACAAGAAAGGTTGTAAGCCTTTGTGCCCGCAGGAAGATTGAGCTTCCCGAGAGCGGTTTGAAGATCCCGCCCCACAAGACCGTTGGCGTAAAATTCAAATGCTTCGCCAAAGCCTCCTGCCGGCACGGAGAGCACCACGCCTTTGTCTGCATAGCTGTGGGCCTCTGAAAAAGACGGTGCCTTCGGCCCCACCTCCGCCCGATGGGCCAAGGTGTACTCGTCGGCCTGGATTTTTTTTACGCTTTGAAAATCCAATTTCAAGCGGGCATTTAAAGGCTCGTCACCCATCGGCGCCACTTTCGGATCCACCTTCAGGCGAATCGTGTCTTTTTTCACATCCAGAGGCATGGCAAAGATACTCGGACGCGGCAATGGCTCTTTCTCCGGTTGCAGATCGTAGCAAAGAGGTCGTGCCGCGGAAAATCCGTCGTCGGTTTCGTAAAACACGCGGCTGAGTGATGCCTGTATATTCGAAACTTTCAAGGCCTTCGTCCCTAAAAACAAGGTTCCTTTGCCGTCTTTTACTAAAAGCTCCGCCTTGGGATCCAGGGCGCCGTTGCCCATGGACGGCTTGTCTTCCGTTTCGTGCCACAAAGCAACATCGAGGGAGTATAGGCCGTCCTCTACATCTAAAGGCGACGACGTGGCTCCGGGCACATCAGAAGGCGGCGTTTTTTTCGCCGCAGGCTCCGCATTTTCGCTGCCCTTATTTGGCCAGTCTACTTTTAAGCGGGCCTCCTGCTCGCCGAAGCCCATTTCTCCCATCACCGGCACATAAAACTTCAAGTTGTAGATGGCGCGATTGGGATCCGCGGAAAAGGTGATGGTCTTCGGATAAAGCTTGCCCTTCACCCGCGGGTCGCTGCCCTTTTTCGGGTCGTTGTAGCTGTCGTAATCCTTGTAGTAATCCGCCACCTGCACGCCACGACCGTCTACGGTGACTTCGCCTAAATAGCCGCGGGCGCCCATAAAATCCAAGGGCAAAAATTCCAAAGTGAGCAGGCGTTCGTTGCCCTTTTCAATCCATTTCGCCTCGGGTTTTAAAGCCTTTTGCGCCATAGACGGCACGTCTTCCGATTTTTTTAAAAGCCTTACTTTGACCGCGCCTTGGCTCGCGCTTGCCCCGCCCGGGATAAGTAAAAAGACGAGGACCATCAGAAGTATGAAGTTATATCGTCGTTTCATGTCCCCATCCTTTGTAATCATTATTCGCTTGCAGTTGATGCAGGCTGAGTCGGTATGCGCTTCAGGAAAATATAGTAGTGGAGCGCCAGTACGAAGACGATGGCCATGCGGGCGTGTTTCACGGGAATCACGAAAAAGCAAATGGCCAGAAGCAAAGTAATGAGTGCGAGCACTTTATACTTTTTCTCTTTCGTCATGCCCTTGCCTTCCAACAGGGGCGCCACATTGTTTTGATACAGAGGCAATTGGGTGAGCCATGTGTGAAATTTTTCCGAGCCCCGCGCAAAACATGCCGCCGCCAAAATCAGAAAGGGCGTGGTAGGCAGCACCGGCAAATACACGCCGATGAGGCCGATTCCCGTAAAGAGAAAGCCCAGAATAATAAATACTATTTTCAACGATCCGCTCCTTTAACTAACACTGTGCAAGATTTAAAACCAAAAGATAATTCGCCTCGGCCCGGTGGCCGGAAAAGTTCACCGCCGCATGGGATCGGAACCAGGTGTAAGACACCAAGACGCCGCCACCTAAATAGGTCCACTCGCCGAAAACATCCAGAGGGATTTCCACGCGCCGATCCTTAAAGGGAATGGCGTGGCTTTCGCCGTCTTTTTGGTAAACCAACTCTTTCACCGCACCGTGTTTCATATGCCCTTTGTGTTCTTTTTTCAGAGAACGGGTGGCAAACACCACATGGGGCGATGCGTCGATGACCAGATCCGCCTTGTGTTCAAAGACATGATTGGCCATGGAAGGGCGAATCGCCGCTTCATTTTCGTCGATGTGTTGTTGGAAAATAGTGAGATACACAGGATAAGTCTTCTTTTCCAAAATGTGAAGAAGAAATTCCCCGGGCACCTTCTGCCCCGGCTCCGGCAAATGTTCGAATAACTTCGATTTTTGTGACAGGAAGCAGGCAATGCAATCCTCTCCCTTGCCGATAAGCTGCGAGGAGAAGCTCGTGGCCCGATCTTCTTCAAGGCCGAAAATGCCTTGCATGGTCAGGGCAAGCAATTGCTTTTCCCGCTCCAATTTATCTTTAATCAACATGCCGATTTCGGTGACGTAGTAATCATTTTTTTGTTTGTATAAAATCCCGGCCTTAACCATTCGGTCCAGCATTTTCTTTGCATTGGGCCGAGAGCACGAAAAGATTTGACTTAAGTCGATAATCGTGCGGCTCGGGTACTCGTCGGTAAAGCACAGTAGGTATTTTTGTTGCTGTTCTGTTAAACGTAAATCCGTCATAGCGTCATCCTTCCAATGAATTCGTTGATATGGTTTATCATTAATCACTGCTTTTCATTGTAAGATTTTACTGCCTATCATTCAACTGTTTTTTTATCATGGAAAGGAATGCGGAATGATCCGCACTCCTTCATGATTAATTGGCTGCCTTCTGAATTTCTTTATAGGCCCAGTGGTTGGCGGGAACATCTTTAAATTGCATCGTGCCGGGTCGACCGACCACTTTAAAGGCGCGGTTGACAATAACGACAAGTTCCGCGCGGGTTACCGTACGCTCGCCGCCAAAGGATCCGTCGGGATAGCCTTGAATGATTCCCGCATTTTGTACGGCGCCGACGTAGCCGTTGTACCAGGCGCTGCCTTTCACATCGTTAAAGCGGGCGTTGTCCGCCTTCAGATTTAAGACGCGGGTCATAATGGCCGCAAGTTCCGCACGGGTCATGCTGCCTTCAGGTTGCAGCTTGCCGTCGTTGTAGCCTTTTAAAATGGACAGGCCGTGGAGTCGAGCCACGCTGTTTCCGTACCACTCTGTTCCGCTTACATCCTTCGGGAGACGGTAGGCATCGGTGTTTTGAATGAATTGATTCAAAATTTGTGCCACTTCCGCACGGGTAACTTCCTTATTCGGCTTAAAGCTGCCGTCGGGGAAGCCTTTTACATAAGCTTTTTCAGGCGCTTTCACCGTAAAGCTGTTTGCTTTTTGTTCCACATGCTTTGGTGCTTCCTTCTTCGCCTCAGGTTGTTTCGCCTCAGGCGCCGATGCTTGATGGCTCGGACGGTTAGAAGGTGCAGGCGATTCGCCTCGCGGCTCTTGGCGAGGCCAAGGATTCGGTTCAGGCCTCGGTGTCGGCACATCCGGTTGTGGATTTGGCTTCGGCACATCAGGCGTCGGCTTCGGCGTCGGCACATCCGGCTCAGGCTTCGGCGTCGGCACATCCGGTTTCGGCTCAGGCATCGGCGTTTCTTTTACCAATTGATCCATGGCGTCGTAAACAGAGGTTACTGCTCGATCCATGGCCGATACATCGTTGCCTTCTAAAGCCGCCTTGGCCGAGTGAATGGCATCTTCAAGCTTGGCTTTCGATTCTGCCGTATAAGTTGCGGCGGCAAGTTTTCTTTCCGCTTTTTCAATGGCCTCTTTCAATGCCGTTTTTGCTTTTTCGAGGGCCTCGTCCACCTTCGGCGGTTTTTCTTCCGATTCTTCAACCTGCTTCATGTTGTCGATATCGTAGCTTAGCCGCATAACATCTTTATGGAAGTCGGGTGCGTTGCCCAGGACGTATTTCACTTTCACGAAATGTTCCCGACGAAGGTCTTTGCCCATGTCGATGGTGACAGAGGTTAAGTCTCCCATGGCATCGGTTACTTTGTTGATGACGGGCATGGCGTCCACTTTGCCCTCCATATCGGTAGAGGCAAAGAGAATGTCTTTCAAATGACCTTCCATGTTCCCAATTTGAAGAACCTTACAATTGACAGTGACGCGGTAATTGATCTTGCCCTCTTTGTCCGTTGTCTTGACCACCTTCGCAGGGGATTTGAAGACGCCGGCGGCCATAGAATCTTGATCCTTGCTTGCGTGAAGTGCTCTAAAGGGAAGCTCGAAGATTTCTGTTTTCGCCGCTTCTTCTTGAGACGCTTTTTCCAGAAGAGCAATGGCTTCTTTTAAGGTCCTACGTCCGTATTTCAAACTATCTAAACTGGATTTTTCGTTATCGGCAATTCTCTGTACATAGGCGATGCGCTCTTGTAATTGCAGCCAGCTTTTAGGCGTATAATCGCTTTCTTTTAGCTCGCGCGCCGCTAAGAGCTCTTGCTTTAATGCTTCGCGCTCAGCTTCCCGCTCTTTCTTGCCCGTAATGGAGTGAAGCTTTGCCATGGCTTCTCGTAATTCCTGTGCCGCGCCGTTGACTTCCTCTTGTGAGGGGAAGGGGCGATCCATAAGCTCTTCCGCTGCTTCCACTGCCAATTCCAAGCGACGGAAGGATTCCGACGTAAAGTCGCTCCTATTGTATTGAGCGTCCTTGTAAGCCTTCAACGCTTCTTCCAGCACTTTTTTATCGACCAAAGCGGCGCCGTCTTTGCGCTTCAATCCGTCCAGGGCATCGTTAAGATCGTAAGTCGCATTATTGACCTTATCCTGATTCTTTTCCCCGTCGGGTTTTTGAAGGATGGCTTTCGCTTTCTCTAAAGCTTTTTGTACTTTTTGCCACGTCTTATCGGTGTAGTCTTCAGCCTTTAAAGCTTCCGCATGTTCAATGGCACGCTTTAATTTCGATTGATCGAAGCTAGATTCGCCTTTTTTGCGCAGCTTGCTGAGGCCTTCGTTTAAGTTGTTGTAAACTTTGTCCACGTCGTCTTGGCTTGCATTGTCGTTGGCTATGGTTTGTTCCGCCATGGGCAGGTAAAGGTCGATGTATTGCCAGTGACGTAGATCGTCCTTCGTTTCCATGGCGTATTCCGACTTATGAGCCAGGGCTTCCCGTGCCTTGGCGACTAATGCGCGAAGTTTATTCTTGTCGACGTAGTTGGGATCTTTTTCCTCAAGGGGCTTGAGGGTGACGGTCCAAGCACTGGCACTGGTATTGGCAGCCCATGTTTTGGAACGATCACTTAGTCCGTAATAGCCGTCTTCCATATCTTGGAGTTCTACATTGGAGGGAATGAAGTTAAGGCGTACTTTCTTTTCCTTTTGTCCCGGTGCAAATTCTATATTTTGCTCCGTTCGGTATACGTCTTTGCCGATTAACTTTAAGCGAAGAGCGCCGTCATAACCTTTTCGGTTTAAGCGAACGTTTATTTCTTTGCTTTCGACTTTGTTAACGTTGACGCTCTTCGTCAACAGTTTTTGACTGTCCACGGTGAAATCTTCGCCGCCGTCGACCATGGCGTAATAGTCTTTCTGAATGCCGCTTACATCGATGGTGTAATTGCCTAAGGGCAGCTTAATGGTTTGAAGACCGGGGTTGACAATGGTCGGTACATATTCTTGGCCTTCCACGTCTTTATTTTTTACCACGAGGGACACGTTCACCTTGTCGGGATTGTTCAAGCTAATGTGAACATCTGCCGTAGCGACGGATTCAAAGTGCACTTCCAGCTCTTTCACAAGCTCGTCTTCTCCGATTTCAAATTCCTGGGCTTTCTTGCCGATTAATTTGTAGTTTCCGTCTTTCACGTTAACCACGAGTAAATGCTTTCCGGGAGAAAGATTATTCGGGTCTTCGATTTTTCCGTCGGGACTTTGTACCGTCCAAGTAAAGGCTTCGCTGGGTACGGCTTCGCTTCCGGCCAAAGCCTTAATGCGCACGCTCCGTTCGTTGCCGGTGCGTTCGCCGCTTGCAAGAGGATAGTGTACATCGTTGCGGGCTTGGTCGTTGATTTCCACTTCGTAGTCTTCGATCTTAATGTTTTTTAAATCGAAAATATATTTCCCGTTTTCCATCTTGGGCTCGATGGTGTCTTTGCCTTTTTTCAAGCGCACAGAAAGAATGCCGGAGCCGTTTTCGTCGATGGATTCGACGGTGTAGGTGCTCTTGTCGGCGTTAAAGTATGCCTTCGTCACGCGAGGATACACTCTGTCCATGGTGATGGGGAATTCCATCACTTGGCTGTCCGCGCCGATGGATTTTCCGGCAGCGGCAACTTTTACCGTCATGTAGTATTTTCCATCGGGAAGGGGCTTACCCGATAAATCGTTGCCGTTCCATTGCCAGTGGGGCTTGGTGGTCATCATATTATTGGCAAACATATTGCCCATTCTCGGATCCACGAAGAAGTTTTTCACGCCGTGATCTTCCGGGTTTTTGCTGTAATAAACTTGCTTGCCTTGATGATCTCTAATGGCGATTTCGACACCGCCGAAGTTTCTCAGGAAGGTCGCCATAAAGATGGCCTTGTCCGCTCTGCCGTCGCCGTTGGGCGAGAAGGCGATCTTTTCTTTATCGAAGACGGGATTGGCCTTCGTCGAGTTGGCTTGCGCACCTAATACGATAAGGTTTTTGTCGATTTCGCCGCCGATATTGGTGCCGTAGTAATCGTCTTCTCCGCCTTTGTCATAGTAGTAGGAGCGCTTCTTCGCCTTCACTAAATCGTAAAGGGGTGTCTCCGCTATTTCCAGCTTGTCGAAATTGCCGTGGAATCCGACGAAAGGAGCCGACAAATTCACGCCGCCTTGCTCTTCGCAGAAGACAAAACCTTCCAGGAAGAAGCCGTTGGGCATGGTTTGCTCTAGCTTATCCAAACCCGTTACGGGAAGTTCTACCGTTAATTCCAGGGATTGATGGGGTTCGACTGTGACGGTTTTCCTTTCGCTTTCGGAAATCTTTTGAGGACGCAAGACGATCTTGCCGCCTTCGACCTTGTCCGTATTTAACACGCCGTAGTAGGTGTAGGTCTTCGGTTTATCTGACAAATTGACGATTTTAAAGGGTACGGTGACCTTGTCGCCGCTTAAATTCTTGCCTAGATTGATGGAAGTTAAGCCGTGGGATCCTTCGATAAAGGCGGTGGTCGTAATGGCTTTATCCACTTGCATCAGGCCCGAGCCTTGTTGACGAGGCGAGGCATAGGCTCCGGAGTCCTTGTATTTGTAAGGTTGCGCCGTAGACATTAACAGTTTTTTAATGAGATCGTACTTCTTATCACCGTGAATATCAGAGAAATCTTTCTCTACCCGTTGTTTCACAAGGGCCACGCCGCCGGCGACGTGGGGTGCCGCCATGGAAGTACCGTCCATGACGCCGTATTGATTGTCGTTCAATGAAGAAAGAATGCCGCCACCCGGCGCCGCAATATCCGGCTTCAGATTGCCATTAGGCGTTAAACCCCAAGAGGAAAATTCCGAGGGTTGGCCGCCGTCTTCACTTATACTGTAAACATACTCGTCGTTAAAACGAATTTGTGCTTGGGGATTTCTTTCGATGATGCTCTTTAAATAAAGGCCGTCTTTCCTGTTAACAAAAGCGGCGGGAATGGTCGTCCCCGGCGCTTCCACTTGGATTAGAGGCATATCCGGCTCATTATCGTAAATAATAACGCCTGCATACCCCTTGTCCCGGGCATTGTTAATCTTATCTGTAAAAGAAAGGGGATCGCCGGCAACAGGGCCCGGCTCGCCACGCTCGATTAAAGCGTAGGTGTTCCCGTCTCCGTTTTCTTTAAAGTCCTCTGGCCGCCCGTAACCGCAATCTTTTAAGGAAACCCATTGATCCGTTACCTTGCCAATGGCCGTCGGTTGGAAACTTAACACGCGATCGTCGCCCTTAATTTGAATGCCCTTTTTGGCCACCTGCATATTTTGAATGGAGGCCACGGAAAGAGAATTGGGGCTGACGGAGGGGTCGGCCAACATACCGATGTCCGGATTTTCCGCTTTCGGCTTAGCATTTGAGCCGGGAGAGTAGCCGAAGAAGCCGTTGTTCCCCGCCGCAATAGCTACGAGAATCCCCGCTTGCTTTGCTTTTTCAAGGGCGCGCACGGTATTCGGGAAGACATAATCTTCCGTACCGGCAGGGGAGCCGATGCTGATGTTCATGGAATCCACGCCCAATTTAATGGCATCGTCAATGGCCTTGGTATAAATTTCCGCCGAAGTGCCGTTGCCGAACATGCCGCCGCCGAAAACGCGCATAAAGACGATTTGTGCTTCCGGCGCCACCCCTTGAATTTTATTACTGTTCCCTGCCACAATGCCCGAAACGTGCATGCCGTGGCTCATGGGATCAAATTCTTTAATGGAAGTGGATTTGTTGGCGTAGTTGTAGCCGAAGGGGATCTTCGAGCTGAAGTACTCGCCGCGGGCGATGTCCAAGTCGCTGATCAACTTCTTCACTTCGCCTTGACTTTTGATGCGACCGCTATTTGGATCGCTGAGCTTCATGGCTTCGTGGTAAGGATCCACGCCGGAGTCGATGACGGCGATGACGCTGCCTTTTCCGGCGTAGCTTTTTTTCCACGCCTTGTTTGCTTCCACCATATTATTGGACGAGGTGTCCGTCTTTCCGAAGGAGCGGGGCATGATGGATTTTTTCGGCGCCTTAAACTGTTGGGAAATTTCCACAGAGGCGACGTCCGCCATTTTTTCAATGACGGGAATTTCTTTCCGCTGTACTTTCAAGGCGACGCCGGTGTAGGCCACGTCGTAGGTTTCAACCACTTCGTAAGGAATCTTGGCCGCCTTTAAGCTATTGTAAAAAGTTTCCCGCGCCGCACGAGCATAGGCCACTTGGGCGCGAATATTTTCTCTTGTGTTTAAATCTTCGGCATCCACCGACGGTAATCCCGTTCTTTTTTCTCGCTTGCGCTCCTTTAGCGCCACGAGCAAGGTGATTTTTTCCGATGGATCTTTATCGCCAAAGGAGGCAGCTTTGGCCGCCCCATTGGGGGCGGCTGCAAAGCTGGGACTTATCATTGCTGTAAAGAGCATTAAGAAACTTAATACCACAGGTATGACAAATCGTCTGATAGAAACTCCTTGTTTACTCATTGGATGAGCATCCTCTCTTTCTTGCTTTTTTCACATTTAGTTGGCGGCTTTTTGAATGTCTTCGTAAGCCCAGTGGTTTTCCGGCAAATCGCTGAACGCCTTGCGGGATTCCTTCTTGGGAATATTGAATGCACGGTTAATCATGGCGATAATTTCCGCACGGGTAATGACGCGGTCTCCGCCAAAGGATCCGTCTTCGTAGCCGACGACGATGCCCGCTTCTTTAAGGGCACCGGCATAGCCTGCATACCATGCGTTTGCGGGAACATCTTTAAATCCGCCTTGTTTCGGTTGAAGGCCTTTTAATCTGGCGATCATGGTAACCGCTTGTGCCCTGGTGACACCTTCATCAGGACGGTAATTGCCGTCGCCGTAGCCGGTGATTATACCTGCATTGATTAAGGTTTTAAAGCTGTCGAAATACCAATCCGTGGGGCGAATGTCTGCGAGGGCTTTTTGTAAATCGCCGCTGACATTTACAAAACGTGCCAGCATGGTGGCGATTTCCGAGCGAACCACTTTTTGATTCGGTTTAAAGCTTCCGTCGGGATAGCCTTTGACGAAGGCTTCTTTCGGCACATTCAGCGTAAAGTTCGCCTTGGTTTCCGTCACCTTCGGTTTTTCAACCGGTTTACTTTCCTGAGGTTTCGACGGAGCGGATTGAGAATTTCCGCCGGGTCTGTGCCCGCTCCAACCGGAAGAGGAACCGCTCGGCCTGTTTTTCTTATCTTGTGAAGGCTTCGGTTGAGGTTTCGGTTGAGGCGTCGGCTGCGGTGTCGGTTGCGGTGTCGGCTTTTGTACTTCTTTTAAGCCTGCCACCGCTTTTTCTAAATCGGCTTTT